>JAFYRH010000062.1 GCA_017559555.1 Clostridia bacterium | reverse complement strand
GAGGTTGTAGCGGTTGCCGACCGCGTTTTACCTGCTACGTGTGGGGAAAAAGAACCTATTCGTCGCATCACTCCCGAGGAGCCGGAATCGGTTCGTCGCGCACGTGCAAACGCCAAAATGCAGGTGGCAAAGCCCATCTTCAACATCGGTATTAAGGATAACGTGTTGCCAAAAGAACCCGAAGAACGTCTGCGTCGCGATCTTTGTATCACGTTGCTCAATGAAATTCTCTTTTCGCAAGCGGGCCCGTTTTATGCAGAACTCTTCGAGGCGGGATTGATCTCTCCCTCCTTCTCGTTTGGATATTCTTCCACCGAGCGGTTTGCATTTACCTGCATTTCGGGCGACTCGCAAAACCCCGAAGCCGTTTACGACCACCTTGTAGAATACTTGGAGGGAGTCAAGAAAAAAGGACTTTTGGAGGAAGACTTTGAGCGTTGTCGTCGTGTGATGTATTCCGACGAGATTCGCGCATACGACTCCACCGACGAAATTGCAAACAGACTGTTGTCGTTTGTTTTTGACGGCTCGGAGATGTTTGACGTTCCCACGGTGCTTCAATCCATCACCAAAGAAGAACTCGAAGAGCTTTTGCACACGCTTTATCAACCGCAGTACTTTGCAATGTCTGTTGTTCGCCCCTTGTAAGCGAAGAGAGACGGAAAGGATAAAATTATGCTTGAAAAAACTGTAGTATCGTTTCCCGGTCTTGGTATTGGAGAAACAGAACTGAACAAAATCGCCTTTACGCTTTTTGGCAAGCTTGAGGTGCGTTGGTACGGTTTGATCATTACCCTCGGCATTCTGTTTGCCGTGGCGTACGTTATCTTCCGAGGCAAGAAGAGCGAGCACGTTATCTCCGATGATATCATTGATATCGCGCTCCTCACGGTTATCCTCGGTGTTATTGGTGCGCGCGCTTATTACGTGCTGACCTCGCTTGACCAATTCCAAACCTTTGGCGAAGCCATTGCTATTTGGAACGGCGGTCTTGGCATTTACGGCGGTATCATTGGCGGATGCTTGGGTATCGTTATTATGTGCTACTTCAAAAAGATTTCTTGGCGCAAACTTTTTGATATGGCGGCTCCCGGTGTTATGCTTGCACAAGCAATGGGACGCTGGGGTAACTTCTTCAACGGTGAAGCTTACGGCTACGCCATCGAAGATACCACGCATTTCTTCTTTTTCAACAAAGAATTCATTCTGACATCCGACAAAGGAACCATTTTTAACACATTCCGTATGGGATTGCAAAATTGGTATAGCGGAACCGTTTATTATCACCCTACCTTCCTTTATGAAAGCGTATGGAACATTCTCGGCTTTGTGGTTGCAAACCTCATTTATAAGCACAAGAGATTCCACGGTCAAATTGCACTTTTCTACTTTACTTGGTATGGCTTTGGACGTATGTTCATCGAAGGCTTCCGCACAGATAGCCTCTACGTTCCCGGCACCATCATTCGCATTTCGCAATTGGTAGGATTTTTGTGCTTTGTCGGTTGCGGTGCAGCACTCCTGACCCTTACTATTCTCACGCGCAAGCGTGAACGCCTGCTCGTTTTGGAGGATGCCGCATACGAGGCCGCTAAAAAGGTAGAAGCAGAAATTGCCGATCACGCAGAAGAATCCCAAGAGTCTCCCGAGGATCAAACCGTAACAGAACAAAACGACCAAGAAGAGCTCCAAACAGAAGCCCCTCAAGCGGAAGAAATCAAAGAAGAATCCCAAGAGGAGGAACCCCAAACAGAGGAGAATAGCGATGGCAACGAGAATTGACGGCAAACTGATTTCTGCTCAAATCCGCGAAGAGATCAAAGCAGAAACCGCAGAATTTCAAAAAGAAAACGGCTTTTTGCCGGGTCTTGCGGTCATCATCGTAGGCGAAAATCCCGCATCGCAGGTGTACGTTAGAAACAAAAAGAAAGCCTGCGAAGAGGTTGGGTTTTACTCCCGTGTATACGAGCTCCCCGAGAGCACCGCGCAAGCGGAGCTGAACGCTCTTGTTGACGAACTCAACAACGACGAAGCGATTCACGGTATCCTTGTGCAACTGCCGCTCCCAAAGCATCTTGACGAAACCGAAGTTCTGCTTCGCATTAACCCCGAAAAGGACGTAGATGCTTTCCATCCCTATAATGTGGGCAAAATTATGATAGGCGACTATAGCTTTTTGCCCTGCACCCCCGCAGGTGTAATGGCGCTTTTGGAGCGCACGGGTGTTGAAATTGCAGGCAAGAAGTGCGTAGTGATAGGACGCTCCAACATTGTTGGCAAGCCTATGGCAATGCTCCTGCTCCACGCAAACGGAACGGTCACCATTTGCCACAGCCGCACAAAGAACCTCGCAGAGACTACACGCGAGGCAGATATTTTGGTGGTTGCTATCGGCAAAGCCGACTTCGTGACAGCCGATATGGTCAAGCCGGGAGCGGTCGTCATCGACGTTGGCATGAACCGCCGCGAGGACGGAAAACTGACAGGCGACGTAGACTTCGCATCGGTTGAGCCCATCGCCTCCGCCATCACCCCCGTACCCGGTGGAGTTGGACCGATGACCATCACCATGCTCCTCAAAAACACCCTCACCGCCGCAAGAAATAAGGCAGGGAAGTCATAAAAGATAAGAAAACAGCCACCCCTCGGGGTGGCTGTTTGCGCTATTCTTTTGTTTTGCAATTATCAAACCTCTGGCAGGGTAATTTCGAGCTCGGGGTCGATTGTAAAGAAAAAGTTAGAGGTGACGTCTTCTTCGCCGTTTACAAACTCGGTAATAGTAATAT
>JAFYRH010000061.1 GCA_017559555.1 Clostridia bacterium | reverse complement strand
AGCGCAACCTCTTTCATAGAGGGGGCTTTTGCATAAACTTTTTGGTTCAATTGGATTTGGGCGAGATAGGGTTCCGCATTGTTGTCGAAGATCTCACCTGCAAAGTCGGTGGAAAAGCTTGAGAACCAAACTTTGTTTTCCTCCAAATCATAAGCCTTGTCGGTGGGCGCGCATTTGTAGAGGATGTGATAGCCGGAGGGGGAAGCAATCATAATTACGTCACCGTTTTGGGCATCAGGGCTCGAAAGTTTTTCAACAATGGTATCCAAATACATATAATCCTCACCCGAAACCGAAAAATCAACGCCCTTTTGCAAATAATAACCGTCGGTGTAGATGGCGGCTTGGGTGTCATCGCTTTCGGTGTTCATTTTAGCGGCAAAAGCATCCTTTGTTACGCCCTGCAAGCTTTCTAAAAGATCGTTTGCGCGTTCTTCAAGCGCATCCAACTCTTTTTCTGTCATGGGAGTCGTAACGTAGGATTCACCGTTTTTGTCAATTTTGTAAGAAGGCTGACCGTTCTCCGTGTCGTAAGAGATATGCTCGCGGGTGTTATCGGTATAATAAACGATGTTGCCCTTGGAGTCGGTTTCCAATTTTCCGGTGGAGGAGTCCTTGTGTGTGAATTCGGTTACCTTGTAAAAAATTTGATTGGTAGCGGTATTGTAATAAATGGTATCACCGTTTTTATCGGTTTCATAAACGTATTTATAATTTGCAAGGAAGATTTGATAGAAGTGAACGTAATTTTCATTCAAAAAATCGTTCTTCATATTGTGACCGGTGGTGGCATAAATGTGCTCTTGAACGGCTCTGAATTTTGCCTTCATAACGTAATATTCTTTGAGCATTTTGTAGTTCACACCGTATTCGGCAAGAACCGAGTTGAGCTTTGCTTTAGAGCCGTCACCGTCGGTTTTGATCAGCTCTTCCATGGTGTCCTCAATTTCTTTTTGTGCGCTCGCACTCAATTCCAAACCGTATTTGTCAAACAAATAGAGGGAAACGAGGTATGTCTTGCAGTTTTCAAGCACACTTTTGCGGTAGAAGGAGTCGGCAGTTTCCATCACTTGGTTATCATAGGTGTCCATAATATCCCAAAAAGAGCTCTGCGAGGGAGTATAACCGTTATTGGTGTAGCCGTAAGCGGCAAGCGTGCCTTTCATGGCAGAGAGCATCAACTCATAAAGATTGACCGAAATAGAATAGGTTTTGCCGTCAACCTTTAGGGTGAGCATTTTTTTGCCACTCGCACAAGAGGAGAGCGGAGCGACCAGCATCATAATGACCAGCATCAGTGCCGCCGCACGAAGAAGAATCTTTTTCATGTGGAATAAATCCTTTCTGTAAGCAACGTCCTTTACATTATACAAGATAAATATGATAGACGTTATGCATTTGTGTGACTGATTTCTATATATTTTTCAAACAATTTGTGAATGAATGGGAGCGGTGCATCCTCTTTTTGTAAACGCAAAAGAATGTGTGCTTCACCCGTCAAAATGACGCGCAAACGACCGGGGTAAAGATCCGAAAGCTCAGACCACGCATCAAAATCCAATTTTTGAGGTGTAATATGAATGCCCGCCGTATCTTGGCGCACAGACGTAATGCCACAACGCGAAGCGAGTGTGTGAATGAGTGCGATGCGCAACAAGTTTTGCACGGGAACGGGAGGCTCTCCAAAGCGGTCGAGGAGTTCATCGGTCATATCACTCAAATCCTCTTCGCTTGCAATGAGGGCAATTCTTTTGTAAAGAGAAATACGTTGTGCGGGGAAGGGTACGTAACGCTCGGGCAGATACGCATCAAACTGCAAAGAAACGGTGCAATCCACTTCTTCGGCAGGTGCCTCTCCTTTTTCTTCCAAAACCGCGCGGTTGAGCAGCTTGATATAAAGGTCATAGCCGATAGCATCGAGGTGACCGTGTTGCTCTGAGCCGAGCAGGTTGCCCGCCCCGCGAATTTCCATGTCGCGCAAAGCGATTTTGAATCCTGCGCCAAATTCGGCATATTCACGAATGGCTTCGAGGCGTTTTTGCGCGATTTCGGGAATGGATTTGTAAGCCGGGTAGGTGAAATACGCATAGGCGCGACGTGCCGAACGACCGATGCGTCCACGAATTTGATGGAGCTGGGAAAGTCCCAAACGGTGTGCGTTTTCTACAATTAACGTGTTTGCATTGGGAATGTCGACACCCGTTTCGATAATGGTCGTGCAAACAAGAATGTCAATTTCACCCGAGAGCATTTGTTCCCAAATGCGTTCAAGCTCTTCTTTATCCATTTGACCGTGTGCTACGGTAATGCGCGCCTCGGGAATGGCTTGACAAAGCTTTGCAGCCGCTAAGTTGATGTTTTCAACGTTGTTGAACAGATAAAATACCTGACCGCCGCGACGGAGTTCGCGTCTGATGGCTTCCTCAACAATGAGGTCGTCTTTTTCCAAAACGTAGGTTTGTACGGGGAGACGGTCACTCGGAGCATCATCGAGGATGGAAATATCGCGAATGCCACCCATCGCCATATTGAGCGTACGGGGAATGGGTGTTGCCGAAAGAGAAAGGCAATCCACGCCCGATGCAAGCTGCTTGAGCTTTTCTTTTTGTACAACACCAAAGCGTTGTTCTTCGTCGATAATAACGAGTCCCAAATCGTGGAATTTTACGTCTTTGGAAAGCAGACGGTGTGTTCCCACAATAATATCTACGTCACCGCGCGCAAGACGGGCAAGAGTCTTGGATTGCTGCTTAGGAGTGCGAAAACGAGATACCATATCAACGTTTACGGCAAAAGCGCGCATACGGCTAACGATTGTTTGGTAGTGTTGAAGAGCCAAAAGGGTAGTGGGAACAAGAAGTGCAACCTGTTTTCCGCCCAGAACTGCCTTGTAAGCCGCACGGAGAGCAACCTCGGTTTTACCGTAGCCAACGTCACCGCAAAGCAAGCGGTCCATGGGCACGGCTTTCATCATGTCTCCTTTGATTTCGTCGGCTGCCGTCAGTTGGCTGTCGGTTTCCTCAAAGGTAAAAGCATCCTCAAATGCTTTTTGATAACTGTCATCACAGGGGAAGGCGTGTCCCGGCTTACGCATACGCTCGGCATACAAACGAATGAGGTCTTTTGCAATGTCCTTTGCCGCGGCTGAAGCGCGAGATTTTGCCTTTTTCCATGTCTCTCCCCCCATTTTGGAGAGCTTGACAAGTCCGTCATCGGCGTGTGCGCCAATGTATTTGGAGACTTTATCTAATTTTTCTACGGGAACAAACAATTTGTCAGAGCCCGCATACTGAATACCAATATAATCTCGAGTAATACCTTCGCAGGTTAAGGATTCAATACCCGTATAACGACCGATACCGTAGTTTTCGTGTACTACAAAATCGCCATCCTCAAGCTCGGCATAAGAAAGAATACTCTTTGTGCCTTTCTTTTTGCGCTTGCGAGCGCCTGCCATAGCAGAGAGGGAAAGGGAACCGCCACGCGCATCGGGACGAGCAGAAAGAACTGCAAACATAGGAACGGGTAACTCAAATCCCGAAAGGGCATTTTGATAGGTGATGGCAACTGTTCCGCGCGCCATTTGAGAGGCGTTTTCGGGTTCGTCAACAACAACGAATGCCGCTTCGCGAAGCGTGTCGGCAAGGGTGGCTGCCTCGGTTGCGTTTTCCGTTAAAATTAAGCAACGGTAACCGCTTTGCACGTATCCGTGCAGATCTTCGAGAAAGAGCGGAAGATTATCTGCATACGAAACCGTGTGACGTGTGCGGAACCCGAAAAGTCCTGCCAAGCGACGCTCTCCAAAGGAGTGCGCAATCGAGTCGACGTGTACCGCCACATTGGAATCGCAAAAGCGATCGAACATTACCGCAGATTTTGCATAATCTGTGTATTTCGGAGCGATCGTGCCGCTTTCCAAAAGGTCAGTAATGCTTTGTTGAAGGTGCCACTCGGATGCCTTGATGCGGTCGGTCGTGGCGT
>JAFYRH010000060.1 GCA_017559555.1 Clostridia bacterium | reverse complement strand
CAACGGCATCCTCGGCACAAATCACCGTGCCGTGCTATTGCGAAAATTCACCGTAACGAAAGGCTCCCCTGTGCAAGGGGAGCTGTCAGTCGATAGACTGACTGAGGGGTTGGCTCTAACTAATTTATCATAAAAGATAGAACCAACCCCTCCGTCATTTTCTTGCGAAAATGCCACCGAAGCAATTGCTTGCAATTGCGGGGCGCTTGTCGCCTACCCTTCTACACAGGGGAGGCTTGAGTAAAATCCGCTATTTCAATGGTAATGCTTTTAAATAGCTATTTGCATTTACGCTATCGCCCCAAGCGTGCCAACGGCATCCTCGGCGCAAATTATGGTGCCGTGTTCTGCAAGGTATAGACGCAGTTGAGAGGCGTTCTCTATTGTGCCGTATTCCACAACAAAATAGAGTTCTTCGGGGGTGGCAAAGGGGGAGGCGGCAAACGTGCTCAAAAAGAGATAATACCTGCCGGCATCGTCTCGGTAAGCACTGCTTGCACTTATGTAGTCCATCGGCAAAAGCCTGCGGCATACCGAAAGCAACTCTTCCAAGCCCTCAAAGCGGTAAGCAAATGAGCGGCAAAAGCTTCCGCGCGTGCGCGCCGTAGGCTGCATCCCTTGTGCAGGTGTCAAGGCGCAAGGGGATTTTTCTCTGTCGCCCGAAAGATTGCTGATGAACATCTCACATCCGCCCTCGCGTGAGGGGAAGTATTGAACGGAGATGCGATGATCGTCAGCCTCAAATCCGCTTTGTCGTTTCACTTCATCAAGAAGAAGGCGGAAAGAGCGGTGCATCTTTTCGCTATCGTCATAAAAGTTGTCGGTTGAAAGTTCAAATTGGCGCATATCCATAGGAGTCAACATGATTTTCAGTTTGCTATCACTGATGCGGATCAGTTCCATGCAAAATTACTCCTTTCTGTAAAACCTTTTTCGTTACTATCATTATAATCCCAAAAGAGCAAAAAGGGAACCCCTAAAAATATGGTAATTTGTTGACAGACGAGCGAGAATATGATAGAATATATAAAAAGGAAGGAAAGGAGACCTCAAATGCTACCGGTTGTGGATGTAAAGACCATGCAACAGAGTGACCGCGCCACCATAGAGAGCGGTACGCCATCGCGTGAATTGATGCTTCGTGCGGCAAGGGGAATATTGCAAAGTTATTCTTGGAAAGATAAAACCCTGATCGTTTGCGGCAAAGGCAACAACGCAGGCGACGGTTATGCATTGGCACAGCTGATGCAAGAAAAGCATCTTTCTTGTGAGCTTCTCCTTCTTTGCGACAAGTTCTCCGAGGATGGAAGATATTATTTTGAACGTTGCCTTGAACAGGGTATTCCGCACACGTTTTGGAAAGGTTCGTTCGACTTTTCTCCTTATTCTCAAATTGTAGATTGCATTTTCGGTATCGGTTTTTGCGGTGCTCTCGACGAAAATACCGCCGCGCTTATACGAGCCATCAACCAAAGTGGCAAAACCGTTATCAGCGCTGATATCAACAGCGGCCTTGGCAGTGATAACGGATTGGGAACACCTTGTGTCAAATCCGATTTAACAGTTGCTATTCAATCCTTTAAACCGGGGCATTTTTTAGCACAAGCCAAAGATGTGATTGGGCAGCAAACTTGCGTAGATATCGGCATTGCCACTCCCGACCAAAAGATTTATTTATTAGAAGAAAACGACGTTGCAAGTCTTTTTGAGGAGCGCAAAAATCATTCTCACAAAGGCAATTACGGCTACGTTGCCGTAATGGGCGGTAGCCTTGAATATTCAGGTGCCGCTAAACTTGCCAACATGAGCGCGGCGGCTTTGCGCGCGGGTTGCGGAGTGGTTACACTTGCCGTGCCGGAGACGATTGTGCAATCCGTGTCGCCTTATCTGCTCGAGAGCACACTTTTGCCCATTCCCGCAGATGAAAACGGCAAAATGAAGTTTGAGCCTCAAATCCTCGATTCACTTCTTTCGCGTTATGCTTCAATAGCTATTGGAATGGGATGGGGAAGTTCTGATTCTTACAAAGAAATTCTTTCATATCTTCTTCAAAACGCGAAACAGCCGCTTATTATTGATGCTGATGGATTGAATACGCTTTCCAAAATGGATTTGTGCATTCTCAAAGAAGCAAAGGCGTCGGTTATTCTCACACCGCACATGATGGAATTCTCGCGTCTTTCGGGGCTTTCGATATCCGAAATCGAGAGTGATCCCATTACCCACGCAAAAGCGTTTGCAAAGGAATACGGTGTTGTTTTGCTTCTCAAAGGGTGCACTACCATTGTAACCGATGGCGAGATTGTATATCTTTCGAATCGCGGAAGCGCAGGAATGGCAACTGCAGGTAGCGGTGACGTTCTTGCAGGTGTTTTGGCAGGGCTATGCGGCTATCTCGAGCCGAATGCGCTAACCGTTGCCTCGGGAGCATTTCTTGCGGGAATGGCAGGCGAATTGGCAGAACAAAAGTGTGGTGCAATTTCGATGATTGCATCGGATACCGTTCGTGAAAT
>JAFYRH010000059.1 GCA_017559555.1 Clostridia bacterium | reverse complement strand
GTTATTGCACGCGCGGGAGCTATGACACTTTCGGAGTTGGCTTTGATGAAAAAAGCCTGCGTGCTTGTTCCGTCTCCCAACGTTGCGGAAAATCACCAATACAAAAATGCAAAGGCGCTTGCCGATGCAAATGCTGCAACTCTTGTTGAAGAAAAAGAATTTGAAGAGGGAATCTTTACAAAAGCGGTTTGTGAACTGCTTGCTTCCAATACTCGTTTGAGTGAGCAACAAAAGAACATCGCATCGTTTGCGCAAAAGGATGCTTGCCAGCGTATTTGGCAGGATATTGTTCGTATGACGAGCAAATGACAAATAGGAAAGGACGATAAACCTATGAATACAAAAAACGACACCCCCACTCGCATTCGCATTTCCGAGGAAGAGGCGCAAATGCAGGTTAGAGAACCCAAGAGAAGAAAGCCTAACGCAAAGGTCTTGCGTCTTCTTCGTTTGGGTATGCTTGCATCGGGTGCTGTTATTGTAGTGTTGGCACTCACTATGCTCTTGCTCCCCATGTTCAAAATCAATAAAATTGTGGTAGAGGGCAATAGCTACTATGACGATGAAGCCGTTTTGCAAATGGCAGGCATTGCCGCAGGCGATGAACTGTTTGGATGGGATATGCAAAAATCCTGCAATGCAATCATTGCGGCATATCCTTACGCAAGCGACGTCTACGTCAGCATTGAGTTTTTTACGGTGAAGATTGAAATCGTCGAAAGACCGACCGTGATGTACGCAGAGTATCAAGACCAATATTTCTCCTTTGACCGCGACCTGCGCGTTTTGGAGATAAAGACAGACGGGGAAGAGGCATTTTCCCCGTTTCTGCGTGTCAAGCTCCCAATGCTTTCAAGTGTTCAAAGAGGGTATTTCGTTCAGTTCGATAGCTCTGTGAGCGACGTTTCTTATTTGAATCAACTTTTAGATATCCTTGCAAATCGAAATCTGTTGGAAGATGTCACCTATATTGATTTCTCCGAGCGTTTTTCCCTCTCTTTTGTTCTTGCCAATTCCCTTAAAGTAGAGATTGGAACTTTAAATGACGTAGATAACAAGCTGACACTCCTCTCCGAAGAGCTCAAGCAAAATCCCATCAACCACAATATATATGAAAGCATCGACGTTTCAAACACAAGCAAGACGATTCGTAAGCAAATTGAGGCAAAAAACCTCTTTGAATGAGCACTTTTTGGAAAACTACGACAAAAGTACGACATTTTTTAAAAAATATTGAAAAAATTCAAAAAAAATTTTAAAAAACACTTGAAAAAAATAAAAAAACATTGTATTATATTATATAGAGTGTAAATTTGTGCCCTCATAAGGGGCAACAATGACTAAAATAATGATTTGTAAAAGTTCGGAGGAAGAAAAACCATGACATTTGAACATGATGATAGCCTGGAATGTGGCGTCAATATTAAGGTTATTGGCGTAGGCGGCGGCGGAAACAACGCTGTCAATCGTATGATCGCAACCAACATCCGCGGCGTAGAATTCGTATCTGTCAATACCGACCGTCAAGCTCTGCGCAAATCCGAGGCTCCCAGTCAGCTCGTCATTGGTGAAAAGATTACCAAGGGCTTTGGCGCGGGCGCTAACCCCCAAATCGGTGCGCGTGCAGCTGAAGAGTCTATTGACGATCTTCGCGCAATCCTTGAGGGTACCGATATGGTATTCATTACCGCAGGTATGGGCGGCGGAACCGGAACCGGTGCAGCTCCCGTTGTTGCACGTGCAGCAAGAGAAATGGATATTCTCACTGTTGGTATCGTAACCAAGCCTTTCGCTTTTGAAGGTAAAAAGAGATATGAGCAAGCAGAAGCAGGTATTGCCGAGCTCGCTCAATACGTTGACTCCCTCATCGTAATTCCCAATGAGAGACTGAAGCAAGTTTCTAATAACAAGCTGACCCTTTCCAACGCTTTCGGTATTGCCGATGACGTTCTCCGTCGCGGTGTACAAAGTATTTCGGGTCTTATCAACATTCCCAGCTTTATCAACCTCGACTTTGCCGACGTTACCAGCGTTATGGCAAACGCAGGCTACGCACACATGGGCGTAGGTTCTGCTACCGGTAAGGATAAGGCAGAGGAAGCTGCAAAGGAAGCTATCTCCAGCCCGCTGCTTGAAACTTCCATCAAGGGTGCAAAGGGTATCCTTATCAGCATTTCCGTATCTCCCGATGTTGGTCTCGAAGAAGTTGACCTCGCATCCACCCTCATTTCTCAAGAAGCAAGCCCCGATGCAAACATCATTTGGGGTGTTGGCTTTGATGAAGAGCTCGAGGACGAGATGAGAATTACCATCGTTGCAACCGGTTTCGAAAAGAAGCCCGAGGATGCAACTCGCAACATCAGCAACCTCAGACCCAACGAAAATTCTCCTTACAGAAGCGCAAAGCCTGCAGCAGCTCCTGCTCCTGCAGAGAAGCCTGTTGTTGAAGCAAAGCCCGCACAACCCGCAGTTAAAAAGGTTGTAAAACCCGTAAAGCCTGCAGTTAAGGACGAAGACGACGATTTCGACGGTCTGTTCGATATGCTCAAAAAGAGATAATTGAATTAAAAACATAAAAAAGCAGGAGAACCGTGAGGTTCTTCTGCATTTTTATAAGTGATACTTTGATTCGTCTATTCTTTTATTTTGTCTGCAACGGTGATTTTCTAAAATCTTTTTAATGCAAGTAATTCTTCTGTCATTGTGTTTATCTACGCCAAATTCGCTGTAATGATAGTCGGAAAAATATATTTCAAAAACATAGGTGATGACTTTTCTTTGTCCAAGACGAGTATGCACTATTCCACTTTCATATTTCATGCGGTAGCGAATAACATCTTCGTATGAGTATTTTTTTAATGTAAGAAAGTAAGTAATCCTATAGATGTATTGTTTACCGAAGATAGTTGTTCCCACCAGCAAAAAGTAGGGCATTATTAAACCGATTGCGTTCATAAATATAAAGATATAAGCTGCGCCAAAAATCTCAGGAGCAGTTTGAAATAGCATTTGTTCAAATACGAACGGCAAAAAGAGAATAAGAAAGTAGGCGATCCAAGATGATATTCCAAGACTCGATATGCCAACATTTTTGAAAAGAGATGCTAAAATGATGACTGATGATAAAAGCAACGATATAATAAAAACAGAAACACTTATTATTTGAGTTACAAACATATTTGGTTTCCTTTCTTGTAGGCGTTTTCGATTTTATTTGAATCAATTATACTACAAAAAATGCCATTTGTCAACTAATCATGTGGGATACTCGCCTTTGGCGAGATTTTTTCGCCGCGCCGCTTGTGAGCGAGCTCCCAGACGGCTTTGGCTCAAAACCGAACCCAATTTTGCTTCGCAAAAGGTGTATTTCTCACCCACCGCTTCCGCCAACGCAAAAGGCGCACCGTAGGCGG
>JAFYRH010000058.1 GCA_017559555.1 Clostridia bacterium | reverse complement strand
AGGAACGAGGTCGAGGTACTTCACGTCGTCATTCACTGTTTCGCGCAAAATTTGGAGCATTTGGTCACTTGCTCCGCCCGGATAAAGAAAAGCAGATGCGGCAACGTCGAAGGTTCTCCCCGTCAGAAATACGGCAAGTGGAACGTCTACATTTTCAGCCGCTCGGTTGATACCCTCCGCGGCATTTTTGAGGTGCTCGGCATCGATGACGTCGCTATCCTTGGCACTCTCGTCGTCCGTGCGCGAGAGCGCAAACAGTCGCTTGGCAAGCTGACCGTCGCTCCCGAGCAGAATGCCGTTATTCTCTCCTTTTGCCGCAAGAAGTTCCAGTCCTCCTTTGAGACTGACAAGAAGGTCTCTTGCAGGAAATTGATCGGCAAAATAGTCGTTAAAAGTCCTCGAAAGTTCGCCCGAAAGAAGCGTTTGGGCATCTATTCGCGGCAGCGTTTGCAAAGCTCTGTTTTCACGAGGCGAAAATTCCCTATCGGGAATGAGCCAAAATGCCAACGAAAAAGCACAAAGAAGCAAAACAAAGCTGACAACAATGACAATGGAATGTCGATGTTTCATTTTTTTGTTTTCCTTTCCAATCTGTTCCATCAAAATTGCGTGTATTCAAAGGGGCTAAAGGTGGAATCCACCAAGTATGCCACGCACACAAGAAAAAGGAGGATGCAACCAATTACGGTTGCGGTCTGCCACCGTGGGTGTCGTGTTTTTAATCGCTCCCACATTCGCTTTGGCAAAGGCGTTGCCCCAATGGCAGAAACGAGAATCAGAGGGAGGAGTCGTATCACCGTATAAAGCGCGGTGGACGTCCAAATGCCGTCTGTCCACACGCCAAAAAGGGCTAAAATGGTAGAAAATGCAGCTCTGAGGTCGCTATGCGAAATGATGAGGAAACCCACACCAATGAGAAAGAGCGAATAGATATGCCCGGTCGCACGCGGTGCGTTTTCCAAAAATTTGAGTAAAAATGCACGTTCCAATATCAAAATGACGGCAAAATAAACGCCCCAAAGCACAAAATTCCAATCTGCCCCGTGCCAAAAGCCCGTCAAAAGCCACACGATTGCCAAATTGCGGTAGCGCTTGAGGGTTCCCACGCGATTTCCGCCAAGCGGAATATAAACGTATTCGCGAAACCACGAGGAAAGCGAGATGTGCCATCTTCGCCAAAACTCGGTGATGCTACGGGAAATATACGGATAATTGAAGTTCTCGGGGAAAGAAAAACCGAACATTCTGCCAAGCCCGATTGCCATATCGGAATACCCCGAAAAATCGTAATAAAGGTGCAAAGAATATAGGATGACAACCATCCACGCGCCCGTGACGGTTGGCTGTACGTGCATACTGTCGCGAAAGTAAACATATCCTGCTGCTAAAGCATCTCCTAAAAGAACCTTTTTGGAAAGTCCCACAACAAAACGCAAAACACCGTGGGCAAAGCCTTCTACACTCACGCGGCGCGAGGTGAGCTGTTCGTCAATTTCGGTGTAGCGGACAATGGGCCCTGCAATCAGTTGCGGAAAGAGGGTTACATACGCGCCAAACGAGATATAATTCTTTTGTGCTGCGCAATCCCCTCGCCAAACATCCACTGTGTAGGAGATGATTTGAAAGGTATAAAACGAGATGCCAATGGGGAGCGCGAGTCCTGCAATAGCCGGAATATCGACCCAAGGCAAACGCGAAAGATTGGCGGCAAAAAAGTTATAATACTTAAAAAAGAACAAAAATGAGAGGCTCACGCACACCGAAAGTGTGGTAAGTGCTTTGGCTCTTCGCGGTTTTTCTTGACGCCACTTCCCAATTCCCATGCCGAACAAGTACGCCAGCGAGAGAGAGGCAAGCATGAGGAGCACGTAAATCGGCTCTCCCCACGCATAAAAGAAAAGGCTGACGAGAAAAAGTGCGAGATTCTTCCCTTTTCGGGGCATCACAAAATAGATGAGCAACACCGCCGGCAGATATGCAAATAAAAATATCAGCGAGGAAAATACCATACCGCAAAAGAACTCTCTTTCTTCCTTTTATTATACAGTATTTGCCGCAGAAAGTCAAGAAATACATCAAGAAAATATAAAAACGGACGACCGATGGTCGCCCCTACGAATTTCATGTGTCTTTAACCTTCCTTTTTTGTGAGAGCGCTTTTTGGAAGGGGTGCGGGGGAACCTTTTTCGCGAAAAAGGT
>JAFYRH010000057.1 GCA_017559555.1 Clostridia bacterium | reverse complement strand
CTTGGCAAAAAAGGAGCGAGGGTATGGAAAAATACGGCAATAGCTTCTTGAAATCGCAAAAAAACGCCCCACTCCAATCAGCAGGAGTGGGGCGTTGCCGTTATACCGTCTCACATCTGAGGCGAGTCAACGGACTTCCTTTTCGGTCAATTCTTATTTTGTCTTGAGGGAGTTCTCATAGGATTGGATCATTTTCTTAACCATTTGACCACCTACGGAACCGGCTTCCTTTGCTGTAATGTTGCCGTTGTAACCTTGCTTAAGGTTAACACCAACTTCGTTTGCAGCTTCCATCTTGAATCTCTCCAAAGCTTCCTTAGCCTCGGGAACAAGAGTCTTGTTGCTTGCCATGTTTTTCTCCTCTTCTGAACGGGTGTTGTTTTATGTACCGTTCATTCGGGAGGAATGTGCAATACATAAAATCGTTTCCGCTCGTTTATCTATATCATTGAGTCGCACTGTCGCGGCTCTGTCATTATTGTTCACCGCGAAAACCAAATTATGAATGGAAAAGTTTGCAGAAAATTTTGCGTTTTTCGAACTTGTAAAATATGAGCCGTTTCGCATTTTTGAGTTGACAGAACGGTTGTTTTGGTGTATAATCATAGTCGATATATTTTCGTCTGCGAAAAAAAGCAGTACAAGGAGACCAAAAATGAAGGCAAACAAAATTTTATTGATTTTAACAGGTGGAACGATTTGCTCGTTTACCACATCCAAAGGCGAGCAAGCACCCGACGTGGAGCGCGCAAAGGCGTTGATCGTTCAAAAGTTCAGAGAGAGTGACAGCCCGTACTGCGGGGAAGAATGCACCCAATTTTCAGTTGTTTCTCCGTTGGATATTTTGAGCGAAAACATGACTGTTTTGCATTGGAATACATTGATTCGAGAACTGCGCACCTATGATTTTTCTCTTTATGACGGTGTTGTTATTCTTCACGGAACAGATACGTTGGCATACACCGCCGCAATGCTTTCTGTTATTTTGTCGGGACTTCAAATTCCCGTTATTTTGGTTTCCAGTCAACTTGCTCTTGCCAATCCCAATGCCAACGGCACTGCCAATTTTAAAGCAGCGGTCGAATTGATTGTAAATGGCATTAAGCCAAACGTATACGTCACATACCGAAATGAGGAAGGGTACGGTCGCGCGCTTACCAAAACAATGTACGTGCACTATGCTGCACATCTTTTGCAATGTGCAATTCGTTCCAACAATTTTTACAGTTGCGATATGACCCCCATCAGCACCGAAAATGCCGTTTTTGAGGGAACCAAGAGCCTTGGCGAAAAGCCGCTCTTGTATGATCCCCATTTCAACGGTCTTTTTGCCTGCGTTTTGAAAATCGACCCCTACGTAGGGCTTGATTACAGTAAACTTTCTTTAATCGGTATCGATGCCATCATTCACGGAACCTATCACTCCAGTACCGTTGAGACCAATCCGAACATCAAAGAGGTTGACTGTTCGCATTATTCCATCATACACCTCAAAAAAATGTGCGATCAGCACACGCCTCCCATCTCGCTTTTTATCGAACCGTATGTAAAAACTACGTATGAGAGCACGGGCGAGGTTTTGCGCGCAGGTATTATGCCCATTAAGGATCTCACATCCGAAATGGCATACGTAAAGACCTTGATTGGTTGTTCGTTGGGATATCGCGGTGTTGACCTGCAAAATTATCTGCACCACAACGTCAACAACGAACACTTGCCCACACAAGTTGAAGCAGATACTTTTTGAGGCGGAATATGAATAAAGACAATCTCAAAAAACTTGAAGCACTCAATCAAATCAAACTCACCGATGCGCAAAAAGAGGATGTTCTCTCGTTTTTTGCAAAAAGGGAAGAAGACGTGCACGCACTCGATGAAATTAACACCAAAGGTGTTAAAATGATGGCGCACGTGATGCCCCTTGCAATCGAATTGCGCGAGGATGTGGTGAAACAGATTTGTTCGCGCCAAGAATTGCAAGTTCAAGCGCCCCAAACCGATGCGGGATACTTTTGTGTACCCCGTGTGATTGATTAACGGGAGGGGCACAATGAACGAGAAAATGAAAAGAATCATTATTGACGATATGTTTTTGACAACCGATTCCGCTACCACTGCGGGTTCGGGGATGCTTGCGGGATATCAAAGTCCTATCGAAGCAACGGTTGTTCAAAAGGCGCAGACGGCAGGGTATACGCTCGCTATGAAAACGCCCGTTGGCGAGTTTGGCATCGACCTTTTGGGAGAGACTGCCGCGAGCGGTGCATGGGCGAGTGACGGCATTCTCAAAAACGCTACGGCAAAAATGCTTTGTTGGGAGAATGCCAAGGGCGCACTTTGCCTCGATGTCAATGGATATCCGCG
>JAFYRH010000056.1 GCA_017559555.1 Clostridia bacterium | reverse complement strand
TGGGGGTACAGAGCGTAGTTTTGGAATACCATTGCGATCTTACGATCCTTAGGAGCTACGTCGTTTACAAGGCGGTCGCCAATAAAGAGTTCACCCTCAGTGATCTCTTCAAGACCTGCGATCATACGAAGTGTGGTGGACTTACCGCAACCGGAAGGACCTACCAATACCAAAAATTCTTTATCTTTAACTTCGAGGTTGAAGTCGGAAACAGCGGTAACGCCGCCGGGATACTTCTTGTAAATGTGTCTGAGGGATAAACTTGCCATACTAATTGACCTCCTTGGCGCCTCTTGCGAGGTATATTTTTTATCGTATAATATTATAACAGATTTCTTGCAAAATTGGAAGAGCTTTTTCTTCCAAAATTTCCTCTTTTTTATTGTGCAATCTGCACAAGGTTTTATGCCTCGGGTGGTGTTCCCTACATAGGAAACACACCCGATTTTTAATTTATTAAATTATGCTTTTTGGCGACTTCTCATTGTAAGAGAGATGCGCTTTTTGGCAACGTCAACGCTGAGAACGCGTACCTTTACGGCATCTCCAACCTTAACAACGTCGGAGGGATGCTTTACGAACTTATCGGAAAGTTGAGAGATGTGAACAAGTCCGTCTTGGTGAACACCAATGTCAACAAATGCGCCAAAGTCGATAACGTTACGTACGGTTCCTGTCAATTCCATATCAGGCTTGAGGTCCTCGATGCCGAGGATATCATCGCGCAAAACGGGAGGAGGAAGTGTGTCACGAACGTCACGGCCGGGCTTTTCGAGCTCGCTCAAAATATCCTTAAGGGTGGGTTCGCCAATGCCGAGCTTTGCGGCAACATTGGCAATTCCCTCTCCTTCAACCTTTGTACCAAGGTCTTTGAGATTACCCTCGGCTACATCCTCTTTGGTGTAACCAAAGTTTGCAAGCAAAGTTGCGGCTGCCTCGTAGGATTCGGGGTGAACGCCTGTGTTATCGAAGATCTCCTTACCGCCGGGAACACGCAAAAAGCCTGCCGCTTGCTCGTAAGCCTTAGCACCGATGCGCGGAACCTTGAGAAGCTGTGCGCGGTTGGTAAACTCGCCGTTTTCTTCGCGGTACTTAACGATGTTACGTGCGGATGTGATATTGATACCGGAAATGTAGGAAAGCAAGGAGTAAGATGCGGTATTGATATCAACACCTACTGCGTTTACGCAATCCTCTACTACGCCGCCGAGCGCTTCGTCAAGGCGTGCTTGCTTCATATCATGCTGATACTGACCAACACCGATGCCCTTGGGATCGATTTTGATAAGCTCTGCCAGAGGGTCTTGCAAACGGCGCGCGATGGAAACCGCACTTCTTTGCATTACGTCGAATTCCGGGAATTCTTCTGCCGCCAGCTTGGATGCAGAATAAATGGATGCACCTGCTTCGCTGACAACGATATATTTGGTATCCTCGGGGATTTCCTTGAGAAGATTTGCTACGAAGATCTCACTCTCCTTGGATGCAGTACCGTTACCGATTGCGATAACGTCTACGTTGTGGCGAGTGATGAGGCGCTTCATGATGGATTTACTCTTTTCGATCTCTTCACGGGGCTTTACGGGATAAATAACTGCGGTATCAACAACCTTACCGGTTTTATCAACAACGGCAAGCTTACAACCGTGTGCGTAACCGGGGTCAAAGCCAAGAACGGTCTTGCCCTTGAGGGGAGATGCCATCAAGAGGTGGTGCAGGTTATCGGCAAATACTTTGATAGCGCCTTCGCAAGCATTATCAAAGATATCACTACGAATTTCGCGCTCGATAGAAGGAGCGATCAAACGGTCGTAGCTATCGAGAATAGCGGCAGAAACATACTTTTCGGCAGGGCTTTGGTTGTTGAGAAGAATTTGGGAGAAAAGGTAATTGAGTACGATTTCGGGAGCGATGTTGATGCTCGCTTTGAGGAAATCTTCCTTTTCACCGCGGTTGATAGCGAGAATACGGTGAGGAAGCACCTTTTTGAGTGCTTCAGCGTATTCGTAATATTGAGAATAAACGGAATCCTCTTCCTTTGCCGCTTTGGAGGAAAGTGTACCAAACTCAAAGGTCAGGCGGCGGAGCTCTTTACGGAACTCTGCATTATCGGAAACATCTTCGGCGATAATATCTTTTGCACCTTGAATCGCTTCTTCAACAGAAGCAACGCCCTTTTCTTCATCGATGAACGCCTCTGCTTGAACCTCGATTGCAGGCTCGTAGGAAGGTTCTTGCGCGATGATGAGAGCTGCCAAGGGTTCGAGTCCCTTTTCTCTTGCAACAGATGCACGAGTCTTGCGGTGAGGACGGAAAGGACGGTAAATATCGTCAACCTCGGTGATGGTAACAGCTGCTTGAATAGCTGCTTCGATTTCGGGTGTCATCTTTTCCTGTGCGGAAATAAGGTCGAATACCTCTTGCTTTCTCTTTTCAATGTTGCGCAAGAAATTGAGACGATCGTTCAAATCACGCAAAACGTTGTCATCAAGACTGCCTGTAACTTCTTTACGGTAACGTGCAATAAAGGGGATGGTGTTGCCCTCATCAATGAGTTCAACCGTCTTTTCGACGTGCTCGACCTTGATGTTAAATTCTTGCGAGAGTTTTTCAATAATGTTCATCGTTGTAGCATTTCCTTTCTGTTGGGACATAGAATTTATGATTGATTGAGCGCGGCAATTTCTGCTTCGGTCAACTCGCGCCATTCACCGCGAGAAAGCGCGGGGTCAAGTGAGAGAGGTCCGAAGGTGATGCGCTCGAGATAGGTAATTTGATTGTGGACGGCTTCCATCATGAGTTTGATTTGATGATATTTTCCCTCGGTAAGGGTGATGTGCCCTTCTCTTTCGTCGGTTAAGGTCACGGTGCAAGGCTTTGTGAGGTAGCCGCCAATGTCGACACCGCTTTGAAGCAAGTCGAGATCCACCTCACAGAGCGGAAACTTGACACGAAAAGCGTAAGTTTTAGCAACATGTCTTTTGGGAGAGAGCAAGCGGTGCGAAAGTTGCCCGTCGTTTGTTAAAAGCATCAAACCAAGCGTGTGCTTATCAAGTCGACCGCATGGAAAGAGCCCCATTTTTTGGTATTCCTCGGGCAAAAGCGAGGTGACAACCTGCTCACCGCGACTATCCTCGGTGGCACTGACGTATCCGTCGGGCTTGTTGAGCATAACGTAAACAAACTGACGCCACTTGACGGCTCTGCCGCAAAAAGTGACTGCATCGTTTGTGGGATCGACTTGAACATCTGCCTTGGTGACAGGAGAACCGTTGACAAGAATTTGACCGGCTTTTGCCGCCTTTGCACTCTCTTTACGGCTGGCAATTCCACATTCCGAAAGCAATTTATCCAGTCGCATTTGACGCCCTCCATACACTCAAATTTCGATGCTTCAAAAAATCCACATACGAATATATTATACCATATTTATTATATAATGTCAAGAGAAATGTGGCGTTTTTAAATGCAAAAAAGGATAGCAAATTGCTATCCTTTTGAAGTATATTTTTTGTAAAAGAGTGCCTCCCCGTTACTTTTTAAGAAAAGGAATATTTCTGTTTTGTGTATTCAAACAGAATGCCCCTTTGTATCCAATTTCTCTTGCGATCAAGAAGATTGCCACGAGAATGTGACTTTGACGAGAATAGTATAACATTCGTTTTTTGCCGTTGATAGTGACTTCTTGTCCCCATACAACTTTTAGCATTCTCAAATCCTCTAAAACAGCATCTATTTGATCATTTCCGATTTCACATTCCTTTGCAAGAACAGAACTTTCAAAAACATAATCTCTGCCCTCTTGATATAGGTAAATCAGTGCATTCACCGTATCTTTGTGCGACAGTGCTTCAAAAAAATTTCGCAACTTCTCTTTATCTTCAAGGAAATGCCCAAATCCTTCTTCGGGTTGCGGAAATACCGCAAAAAACGGTTCTTTGCCATTGGAAATAATGGTAAAACCGGTATCATCCAAAATATAAGATGCTTGTTTTTGATTCTTGATCTCGTTCGGATCGTACTCCTTTTCAATTTCCACATGGCAGTTAAACAGACCGCGCTCAATCTGCCAACAGATATCACGAGCAACATTGAACCGCTCTTTTGCCTTGGTATTATAGATTAAAGACATAATTCTGCTTGAAATATCCGCCATTGAAACCGAATTATTGTCAAAAAGCACATCAAGCGAAACGTCAAGCTCTTGGGCAAGCGGCACGAGGAGTGTACCATCCGGATAGGTTTCGCTGGTTTCCCACTTGGAAACGGCTTGTGCAGATACACCGAGCTTTGCAGCAAGCTGCTCTTGTGTTAGATTCTTTTCTTGACGCAATCTTTTGATGTTTTCAGATAAGCTCATCTTATTTACCTCCAATCATTTTGCATCTTCCGTTGAAATTATAATCATAGCATTGTCTGCCACACATTTTCTCAAAAGCAAGTGTAATAAGAGACAGCATCATTCCGTCACCGAAGCACTCATAAACTTTGACTTCACCTTCTGAAAGGTGTGCTGTTACCCGAGAGCAACCTCCAACAGAACATAGTTCGTTCATAATTT
>JAFYRH010000055.1 GCA_017559555.1 Clostridia bacterium | reverse complement strand
CCATTTTCCATGGTTGCTCCGCTTGCAATGTTGAAGATAGCAATATTTTGTTGCCCGATGGATTTCATTTCTATAAAGATGGACAAAAAGTAGATCAATTGGGCAAAAGAACAACATATACTATCCAATCTGAAGCTGTAACAGATACCGAAATCGAGGATACCACCTCCGAGCCTGAGGAAACAACCTCCGAGCCTGAGGAAACCACCCCCGAGCCTGAGGAAACCTCTTCCGAGCCCGAAGAAACCTCTTCCGAGCCCGAGGAAACCTCTTCCGAGCCCGAAGAAACCTCTTCCGAGCCCGAGGAAGAAGTGACCCCCGAGGCATATTGGGGCACCGACAAGGATAACCTTACCCAAAGCGGCACTCTGCAAGATGCGTTGGATGCTGCTAAAGCCGATAGCAGTATTACCTATATCAAGGTAGCGCAAGATGTCGATCTTGGCGAGGAATATCTTTCGGCAGACGGTGGCGCGTTCACACTTGATTTAAACGGTAAAACCGTAGAATCAAGTTTCAGCGTCTTGCTGCTCTTGACAAATTCTGTTAACGTTACCATTATCGATAGTGGTGTAGACGGCAAGCTTTACTGCAAGGAATATAGTGCCATTGCAATGGATGATGTTTCCAATGTTCGCATTACCGTTTCCGGTGGTACTTTCGAATCAGACAATGGCGATGTTATTGATTTGTCTTGTTGTGGACGCATAACCGAGGCAGAGCTTACCATCACCGGGGGCACACTGAAAACCAACGCCCCCTCCTACGGGGTGATTAGCGCCTACGGTAAGTCTGTTAAAATTAGTGGTGGCTCTTTTGAAAGTAACCGCGAAAATATTTATTGGAAGGCCGGTACGCTTGATTTTACCGATCACTCCACACCCGATGGGCTGACGTTTTACTTGGATCTCGACTATAACCCGGAGTTGAGCATTGAGCATGTTCTTCTCCCCGATAACTATAGCCTATATTACAATGGTGAAAGAGTTGACGATGCTTTGCAGGATGGTGCGACCTACACCGTGAATCCCACAAAATATCAGATTACCGTTAACGAAAGCGAAAACGGCAGCGTTTCTGTTTCTCCCTCGGTTGATTGGTTTGAAAAGGGCGCATCGGTTGAAATTACAGTAACTCCCGATGAGGGCTATTTTATCGATTCTTTTCTTGTCAATGGTGAACCTATTCTGGGAAATGTTGATTCCATTTATACTCTCGTAGGTGAGGATATAACTGTTACGGCAACCTTTAAGCGCAATGAAGCTGCTTGGGGCACCGACAAGGATAACCTTACCGAACAAG
Source organism: Clostridia bacterium (assembly GCA_017559555.1). Taxonomy (GTDB): domain Bacteria; phylum Bacillota; class Clostridia; order Oscillospirales; family CAG-272; genus UMGS1865. The sequence goes on along the minus strand of JAFYRH010000055.1, from coordinate 5,780 downwards.
GCGCCTTGGAAGAAGCTTTTTTGGCTGCCATTGAAAGCGAGAATGCTACCTACATTCAACTGCTTGTCGATTTGGGTGATATGTTGTTACCGCAACTCACCGCAGGCACAATTACTCTTGATTTGAATGGAAAGACTATTTCCAATGCCCCGCTCGTGGTAAAGGGCGCAGATGTTACCGTTCTCGATTCCAAGGGTTTTGGTCAAGTTTATGACGAAATCGGCGCAATTTATATTGTCAGCGGCAAGGTCACCGTTTTGGGCGGTAAGCTGTATGGCAGCGAAGAGTACCAAGACCTCATTTTTGAGGGCGGCGTTGTAGATTTGAGCAAGTACGAATTTTTGGATGGCTTCCGCGTTTATATTTTGGACGACGAGGATGTTGCTCTTTCCGCAGGCAACTTTATTCTTCCTGTAAGTGCGAATTTCCGCGACGATGACGGCAACAAGTTGGACGTTTTGGCGACAGAGCAAATTCATACAATCGTTCTTGACGAGGCTGCATGGGGCACCGATGCTGATCATTTGACAAGCTCCGGCTCTTTGGAAGACGCAATGAAAGCCGCAAACAAGGCGGAGGGCGCGCTTTACATTCGTATAAACAAGGAGATATATTTGGAATCCGAGATTACCTTTGATGGATGCGAGGTTATTTTTGACTTTGCAGGCAACCAAATTTTTGCCGATGCCGATATCTCTATCAAAAACGGTGCAAAGGTTACTTTTGTTGATGAAACCGATATGGGTGGCATTTTAGGTTTGGGATACTGTGGAATTTACGTAAAAAAGGCAACCCTTGTTATTGAGGGCGGCAACTACGGTATGTCGAGAGAGATCTATTACACCTCATACGAACCCTTTGTGCTTCAAAACGGTGCTGACGTTACCGTTAACGGTGGTAATGTAGCTGCAACTTATGAGACTTTCCGCGTATATGGCGGTGCAAAGCTGACTGTTAATGACGGTACTTTTACAGCAGGTTATTCGATTTTTATCACGCTCGAAACCGGCTCCTCTAATAAAGCCTCCACAATTGTTGTCAACGGTGGCGAGTTTGTCAATGCAGGCTCCGATGACTTTGCTCACATCACCTATGGCGCTAAGAGCAACTTTGACTTGACTGCAATGGGCGATGAAATTGAAGGATGGATCGTTGAAATTTACGAATACGACTTGTTTGGCATCAACGGTGAGGGATTTTTGCCCGAGGGCTACACGCTTTATGACCAAAACGGCATGCCCGGTTCCCACATTTTAACCAACGGTATTGACGAATACAATTCCTACGTATTCACCATTGGCAAGGCTCCCGAGGAGAGCTATACTGTTACTTTTGTAGATGCCGTTTTGGGTAACAAGGATATTGTTCTCACCGTTTATCCCGAAAACAACGATTTTACTATTTACTATCACGAATTATTTGAAAAACCGAATGCTGTTTTTAATCTTCGCACGGAAAATTCTTACATTAACGATTTTGAATTTTTCGTTGAAGAAGATCTCACCGTTTATATCAATTATAGTTTCGAATTGATCGAAGAGCCTACAAATGAAAACAACTATTCGGTAAAAACCGCTTACGATGATTTCATTGCCTCCTACAAGTGGTATCGTTGGATCAACGATGATTTTGTTCTCTTGGAAGAGGAAACCGGTAGCAGCATGCAAAATATCGTGCATGGTTATTACTATTGTGTAATAGGTATTTTGGAGAACGGTAATCCCGTATATTTCCAAATGGATGATATTGATCTTACTGTAGCTATCAATGAAACATCTCCCGCAGAGACCTCTGAAAAGCCTTTTGTAGAGCTTGAAGAGAATGTTGACGTAAAGTACCAATGGTATGAGTTTGACGTTGTTTACAATGCTGAATTTGACGCTGAAAGTGCGCTTGTCGTCAACGCGCGTGAGGATAACGAAAACGACCTGACCTATGTAGACGGTCGCGGTTGGTTTGTTGCTCCCGAATACAATGGTTGGTGCAGCTATGTAGAGGTTTACCTGACGGCAGGTCAAACCATTGCGCTCACGTATGACCGTGACGTTATCATCACCTCTATTTGGTGCAATGAAGACGTCGAGGATGATCAATATACAGAGTGGGAAGGTCTTACAGCAGGTCAAACGGTATTCTTTACCGCCAAATATGACGGCTGGTACGAAATGGACGTTAATTTGAGCTACAACATGGATATCCCCGCAATCCGCATTTATGATACAACTGCAACCGAAACTCTCATAGAGGGCGAAACTGCGGCTGTTATGCAAAATTCCGTAGTCAACACATACTACCTTTGCAAAATCAGCGATACAGAAGGCTGGAACGTTCTCGCACAAACCTCTGTTATTCGCTTTGTAAACGGCTTTGTAAAGCAACCCGACTCCACAACTCCCGGTGTTGAGGTGGCAGATGACACCGACGGCAAGTATCAATGGTACACCGTGGATTTTGGCACTGAAATTACCGATGCGAATGCTATCCTTCCGGAAGGCGCGCTAATTTCCCTGAACTACGTTGAAGGTCTTGGTTGGGAGGGTGCTGCTCTTCAAATGGCAATGAAATCGACTCTTGCAAGCGGCGTTTATTACTTTGCAGTGTTTGAGGCAGAGGAAGACGAGAGTATTCGAATTCTGTTCTCTGTACCCGTCAGCGGTACACTCGTAATTGTCGGTGAAGGTGAGGAACAAATTTATGTCCGATTGAACAACGCAACCTATTACGAGGGCAAGGTTGCCGTAGAAGGTATGAACGGTGTTATGCTTATGGCAGAAAACGCACTCTCTCCCGTAAGCGTGCTTGCGCTTGCACCCGCAGAACAAGTAGATAACTCCACCGTTTATGCGCGCATCTTTATCGGTGAGTCCACCAAAACTCCCGTAGAGGGCGAAACCCTTGCAACTCTTCAAAATCCCGAGCTCGGTGCATGGTACATCTGCTCCTTTGAGGATGCAAACGGTGACGTATTCGAAAGCAATGCTTTCCAATACACTTACGTTATCACAAAGCAACCTACCATGGCAGATCCCTCCATCGAGATCAACCAAGCCACCGGTGAGGAGACCTATCAATGGTATGAAATCACCGAAAACGCTAGCGAAATCACCAAAGATTCCGATTTGTTCTTCCTTGCCGAAAATGGTTCTTGGTATGATCCCGACAAGGGTTGGTACGGCATGGTTTACGATCTCGCCTCGGATTATGCTGACTACATTTACATTCATCTTGAAGCGGGTCAAACCGTCACCGTTGTTTCGCTTTACGATCTTGGCGAGATTGGTATTTGGGATTCCGAAAACGGCGTAGGTGATTATGTAGAATATGTTTATGCCAACGAAAAGGCAATTCTTACAGCACCTCAAGACGGCATCTACTTGGTTTATGCAGGTAATCCTAAAGATAATGATATTGAGGATGTAACCATTCGCATTTATGCCAATACCGATAATGGTATGGTTGCGCTTGAGGGCGAAACCTCCGCAACGCTTTCTCACAACCTCCCAGGCACATACGTTTGCGTTGTTACCGGTGTTGGCGGTCTTAGCGTAACCTCTGAGCCTTTGGTAATCGGTGCAATCGTTTCTATCGAAAAGACCGAAACCGACGGCTTGGTAGATATCTACACCATCACCTATAGCGACGGCTCTACCTCCACCTTTACCGTTACCAACGGCAAGGACGGTGATCCCGGCGAAAAGGGTGATAAGGGTGACCAAGGCGAACAAGGTATTCAAGGTGAACAAGGCGAGCAGGGCATTCAAGGTGAAAAAGGTGACAAGGGAGACCAAGGCGAAAAGGGCGACATCGGCAATGGTATTGCCAAAATCGAAAAGACTTCCTCCAACGGTTTGATTGATACCTACACCATCACCTTTACCGATGGCACTACCACAACCTTTACGATTACCAACGGTGCTGACGGTGCCGATGGTAAAGACGGCGCCGACGGTCAAAACGGTTCCAATGGTGCTGACGGCAAAAACGGCATCGACGGTAAAGACGGTGTCGATGGTAAAGACGGTGTCGACGGCAAAACGCCCACCTTCAAGTGCGAAAATAACAAGCTCTATGTTTCCTATGATGATGGCGAAAATTGGGACTACCTGACCGACATCCAACAAGGCATTAACGGCGCTGACGGTAAGGACGGCGCTGACGGTAAGGACGGCGCTGACGGTAAGGACGGCGCTGACGGTAAGGATGGCGCAGACGGTAAGGATGGCGCAGACGGTAAGGACGGTAAAGACGGCAACGGAATTGCAAACATTGAAAAGACCTCCGCCGATGGTTTGGTAGATACCTACACCATCACCTTTACAGATGGTACAACCACAACCTTTACGGTTACCAACGGTGCAAACGGCACCAACGGCACAGACGGCGCCAACGGTAAGACTCCTGTTTTCAAGTGTGAAAACAACAAGCTCTCTGTTTCCTACGACGATGGAGAAACCTGGGATTACTTGACAGACGTTCAACAGGGTATCGACGGTACCGATGGCAAGGATGGCGTAGACGGTAAGACCCCCATCTTTAAGTGCGAAGAAAACAAGCTTTACGTTTCGTATGATAACGGTGAAAATTGGGATTACCTCCAAGACATCCAACAAGGTATCAACGGTGCTGACGGTAAGGATGGCGAGGCAGGCAAGGACGGTATTACTCCTGTGCTCCGTATTAACGCAGAAACCAACGAGTGGGAGGTTTCCTACAACAATGGCGAAAGCTGGACTTCCTTTGGCATTAAAGCTACCGGCGCGGCAGGAGCCGACGGCAAAGACGGCACCGACGGCAAAGACGGTGCTGACGGCAAGGATGGCGAAAAAGGCAATGACGGAGCAGTAGTTGCTGCAACCGTAATTGGCAGCACAGCACTTGCAACCAACCTTGGCTTTGTTGGCTACGAGCTGTTTAGAAGAAAGCCCGCTTTGTTGCAGGCTATCAAGAGCTTTAAGTTCCCTTGGAAGAAAGCATAAAAAATTACCTCGGTAGAAATGATTTACCGTAAAAAGAGAAGTTTTCTAAGATAGTAAATGAACACTTCTCTTCATGGCATAAGCCAAAGGGCGGCAACCAAAACGCGTTGCCGCCCTCTTTTCGCGTTCTGAAAACCACCGTCAAACGGGTATCGCACATACAACGTGGAATTGCAAGTATCATATCGTATTTGTGAAAAAACGTCGAAAGAACACAAAAGAACATAGAAGTGGTCTGTTTGTAAGTGAATATGGCATATTTTTGTGCAAAAGTACTAAATAGGGGGGGGATTTCGGAAATTTTTGTGCAAAAAGCCTTGACAAATATTACCTTTAGTAGTACAATGTAATGGTGCCGAATAATTTTAACGTCCATTCGGCAATATTATATTCATTTTCTGGAGGGTGAAAAATGAAAAGATTTTTCAAAACACTCGTTCTGGTATCTATGGTAGCAGCTCTGTTGCTCTCTATTGCATCTTGTGATGTTGTAGAAAAGCTAGCAGATAAGTTGCCGCTCGACGGTCTGATTCCCGGTGAGCAAACCACAACCGTAGAAGTTCCCGAACAACCTACCGAACCCGAACATCAACACAATTATGCAGCAACCGTAACTGCTCCTACCTGTGAAGATGCGGGTTACACCACTTACACCTGCGAATGCGGTGAATCCTATGTTGGTGACGAAGTTGAAGCTCTCGGTCACAATTACGAAGCAGTTGTAACTGCTCCCACTTGCACCGAAGCAGGCTACACCACCTACACCTGCTCCGTTTGTGGCGATTCTTACGTTGCAGACGAAGT
>JAFYRH010000054.1 GCA_017559555.1 Clostridia bacterium | reverse complement strand
CCGATTCCGTCGCAAAGGAGTGCGCCAATGCCTGCGGTGCTTTTAAGGAGCCCACGCTCACCACCGCCTGCTTCGGTAACTCCCAAGTGCAGAGGATAATCGCATTTGCTTGCCAAAAGGCGGTTTGCATCGATCATATCCTTCACATTGGATGCTTTGATAGAAATAACGGTATCGTAAAAGCCGAATTTTTCGAGCAAAGCCACGTGATAGAGTGCACTTTCGCAAAGTGCCTCGGGGATGGGTGAGCCGTATTTTTTCAAAATATGTGCCTCGAGAGATCCTGCATTCACACCTATGCGAATGGGAATGCGGCGTTCGCGACAAGCATCACAAACGGCCTTGATGCGATCCTCATCGCCAATGTTGCCAGGATTGATACGAATTTTATCAAACCCAAGCTCGGCACAACGAAGCGCAATGCGATAATCGAAATGAATATCTGCCACAATAGGCATTTTTATGCCGGCTTCTTTGAGTTTCCAAACGGTATATGCCGCCTCTTCTGTAGGAACAGAAAGGCGTACGACATCACACCCTGCACGTTCCAATTTACGCACTTGTTCCAAGGTGCGTTCGGCATTTTCGGTGGGGGTGTTGGTCATAGATTGAATGGCAATGGGGGCTCTTGCGCCTATGCGAAGATTCCCCACCGCAACACTTCTTGTTTTTCTTCTGATATCGTTGTATCTCATAATGCGATAATGTCCTTTATAGAAATCAGCAAAGCCAAAGCAAGCATAAGAACAAGACCTACAAAATTGATAAGTCCTTCAAGTTCTTGCTTCATAGGCTTGCGGCGTACGACTTCGATAAGATAAATAAAAATGTGTCCACCATCAAGTGCGGGAATGGGCAATAAGTTCATCACGCCCAAATTGATGGAAATGATAACGACAATATTAAGCAAGGTGGTAAAGCCGTACTGTGCCGCCTGCCCTACTACCTTGGTAATGCCGATAGGTCCGGAAACAGCCTCAACACCAAATCTTCCCGAGAAAAGTCCAAAGAGCGAATCGTAAACCATTTTGACTGTGGAAAGTGAACGGAACAAGGTATGCTTAAGAACGGTTAGAACATTGAACTCCGGCTCACGGTAAATCAAAAAGTCCATATTACCGAGCACCGTTCCCTCGCTGAGATAGGAAGGAACGATCACGTTTTCAATAACGATCTTTTCTTCTCCGCGCAAAACGGTAAATGTCATGGGCTTATAGCCTTGATTTGCGATTTCATAGTTGAGTTCATCATAGGTGTGAACGCGAACGGAATTGACCTTAATAACCTCATCTCTGATTTGCAAGCCGCTATTTTCACTCAAAGAACCTGTAAATAGTGCGAGATCGGTATCGCTAAGAGTTACCTTCAGATCGATCATTTCGTAATCTGTGCGATCCGCATTGATGCGTTGAACGGTAACGGTTATTTCTTCACCGTTTGCATCCTTAACAAGCTGCTCAAACGTGGCATAGGAAAGCAAGCGTTCTCCATTAACCGAGTAAAGATGGTCGTCGGGTTCAAAGCCATACTGTGCTTCCTCGGCGGTGTATTGCACGTGGAAACCCGCAACAACGGTGGTGGCAGCAGAGCTATGACCTTGCGCAATGACGATAACCAGCATCAAAAGAAAGCCGAGGACGATATTCATAGCAGGTCCTGCAATAGAAATCAAAATACGCTTCCAAACACTTTGGTTACAGTATGCTTGTTTTGCAATCTCGGGGGAAAGTTCAACGCTTTCCTGCTCCTGTACGTTTTCATTTTCGTTATTTATTCCATTTTCGCCTTGCACAGCTTCCATACCGTTCTCACCTTGTACGGCTTCCATACCGTTCTCTCCAAGCATATTGACAAAACCGCCAATGGGGAGAAGGCGCAAAGCATAAACGGTTCCGGTCTTCTTTCCTTTCCAAGAAAAAAGCTTAGGACCCATACCAATGGCGAACTCCAACACCTTAACACCGCACAAACGCGCAACGATAAAGTGTCCGAGCTCGTGAATGAAAATCAAAAGTCCAAAAACAAGAATTGCGTAAACAATATACAAAGGGTTCAATTAGGGTTCCTCCAAAAAATCAGCAGTAGCTGGTTCTCTTCTCCAAAAATTCGTTTGCCAAGGAGCGCGCGGCACCGTCAAAGGCAAAAATATCGTCTACCGACCAAATACGTTTTGCATCGGAAATCGTTTCAAAAGTTTCGGTAACAACGTCAAAAATGCCGGTAAAGCTGAGTTTCTTATCCAAAAAAGCCGCAACCGCAACCTCGTTTGCCGCGTTCAGGATTGCAGGATATGCTCCGCCTAGACGCATAGCTTCTTTTGCAAGCTCCAACAAAACAAAGGTTTGGGTATCGGGTTTTGCAAAGGTCATAGACGCAAGCTTTGTAAAATCCAAAGGCTCAATCACACCCTCAGCACGGTGTGGGTGAGTCAGCGCATATTGCACGCAATGGCGCATATCGGGTACCGACATTTGCGCAATGATGCTATTATCAATATATTCTACGGCAGAATGCATTATGCTCTCGCGATGGATAAGCACTTCTATCTGCTCGGGTGCAACGCCAAAGAGATGTGCCGCTTCAATCACTTCAAAGCCTTTGTTCATCAAAGTAGCACTGTCAATGGTTATTTTGGCGCCCATATTCCAAGTAGGATGTGCCAAGGCGCGTTCGGGAGTAACGGTGGAAAGCTCTTCCCTTGTCATACCATAGAACGGTCCACCCGATGCCGTCAAGAGCAGGCGTTTGATCTCTTCTTTTTTTCCTGCTCTCAGGCATTGGAAAATAGCACAGTGCTCGCTATCAACGGGCAAGATCTGCGCTTTTTTGCCTTCGGCAAGCTTCATAACAAACTCTCCGGCACACACGAGAGATTCTTTATTGGCAAGGGCAAGCTTTTTGCCAACGCCCAACACAGCCAGCGTAGGGCGCAATCCGGATGCACCGAGGATGGCATTCAGAACCACCTCGCTGCTCCCGTATCTTTGCGTTACCATCTCACAAATGCCGTGAATTCCTGCATAAACCTCGATGTTTGTGCCAAACAAGCGGCGTTTGAGTTCTTTTGCGGCATCACGATCAGCCATAGCACACGCACTGACTCCAAGAGAAAGTGCTTGGCGTTCGATCAGGTCAACGTTGCGATAAGCCGATATGCAGTTGACACGAATGCCCTTCTCCATAGCAACCTCAATCGCTTGTTGCCCCACCGAACCGGTAGACCCGAGAATTGAGATGGACGGATAGTTTATATCACTCATATCTCACCTCAGAAAAAGTCTACAAACGTTGTCAGGCACATCAAGGCAATGGCAACGGAAAAAATAGAATCGAAACGGTCGAGAACACCGCCGTGTCCCGGAAAAAGTTTACCAAAGTCTTTAATTCCGTAATAGCGTTTGACGTAAGACATCAAAAGGTCTCCGATTTGTGAAACGACTGCAATCAAAAGACCGCCCAAAGCAAACATTAGCAAATTGGAATGATATTCTGTAAAATAGTTGCAAACAATACCGAACAGTATCATGGTAAGGATGCAAAGTACAATGCCTCCAATGGCACCCTCAACCGTCTTTTTGGGAGAAACATCGGGGATGAGCTTGTGCTTGCCGCCACGACCAAAGAGTCTGCCGCAGAAATAAGCAAACGCATCGGTTCCCCACGCACCAATAAAGATGGCGAGGTAAAGAATGTGTCCGCCTTGTTCGTTATCGTACATGATGATGATGGAATTAAAGCCTGCCAAAACGTAAAATGCAGTTGCAAAAAGCACACAAACGTCGGCAAGATTGTATTTACCGTGCGAGAAAACGGCAACGGTAAAGAAATAAAACAAAAGAACAAGCATTAAAATAGCGCCATACTGTGCCAAATGCTTTGCAGACTCGGGTCTTACGGTTGCATTGAGTGAGCCAAGTGCCATAAAACGCGAGAGAATCGGCAAGCTTGCCGCCAACAAATAAAGCGGCACAATAAAAGCATACGCCTTTTGCATTCCGATGCAGCGCGAAAGCTCAAAAACGGCAATCACCGAGCCAATTGCTATTGCAATGGGCAAAACAGGTGTTTGCGCAAACAAAATAATAGGCACCATAATGAGAATTAAAAAGATTCCCGTTATAATACGTTGTTTCATAGTCTCCTCCTATGTGTCAAACACCGCCAAAGCGACGGTGTCTTGAATAGAATGCGGCAACTGCCGCATCAACGTCTTCGGGGGAAAAATCCGGCCAAAGAACATCTGTAAAATAATATTCTGCGTAGGCAGACTGCCAAAGCAGAAAATTGGAAATACGAGTATCTCCCCCGGTTCTCACAATAAGATCGGGATCGGGGCAATTGGCAGTATAAAGATTGGCGGCAATATCAGCCTCGGTGATATCTATTTTTCCGTCACGAACAAGTGCTTGGCAAGCATGCATAAGCTCCTCTCTGCCACCGTAATTCATAGCAATATTAAGGCAGAATGGATTGTGTGCCGTTTCGCGGTCGATCTTTTCCATCTTTTCACGCAAGTCCTGCGAAAAAACCGAAAGATTACCGATAAAGCGAACGTGGATATTCTCATCCTCTGCCTTTTCGGCACAGTTGTGGATATAGTCCGCCAAAATATTCATTATCGTTTGCACTTCATCAGGCGGCCTATTCCAATTCTCGGTGGAAAAGGCATAAACCGTCATATAGCGAATACCGATTTTACGGCAATATTCCGCTATGCGGCGAAAGGTCTCGGCTCCAACCGCATGTCCGTAACTGCGTGGCATTCCACGCTTTTGCGCCCAACGGCCGTTGCCATCCATAATGAAGGCAATATGACGAAGACGCTCGTCTACCAGGACAGCATCTTCCCCTTTTTTCTCTTTTTCGAGTACCATTATTTACCCCATTGATGAACAGCAAGGGGTGTGACTGACAACAAAAATGCTGTCACACCCCTTGTACTGATCAGATCTTCATGATTTCTTTTTCCTTCTTGGACGTGATTTCATCAACTTGCTTAATGAAACGGTCGGTGATATCTTGAACAGATTTTTCACCTGCTTTTTGCTCGTCCTCGGTCAAAAGACCGTCCTTCTTTTGCTTTTTGATTTCGTCGTTAGAATCACGGCGGATGTTACGGATAGCAACTCTTGCATCCTCACCCATTTTTTGAATTTGCTTTGCCAAGGTCTTACGGCGTTCCTCGGTGAGAGGCGGGAAAACAAGGCGAATTACGCTACCGTCATCTGCGGGGTTGATACCGATGTCGGATGCTTGAATTGCCTTAACCATTGCTTTAAGAGTGGAACGGTCGTAAGGAGTAATGGTGAGTGTTTTGGGGTCGGTAACCGCTACACTTGCCATATCGGTCAATTTGGTTTGTGCTCCGTAGTAGTCAAAGGTAACCTTGGAAACGATGGCACCGTTTGCTTGGCTTGCACGGATGGTGGAAAGGTTGTTTTCGTAAACGTCAATGCTCTTTTGCATTCTTTCTTCGGTGGGCTTTGTGTTGAATTTCATATTCTTTAAGTCCTTTCTATGTAAAATCTAATATTTTCAGTTGTGAATAGCAGTGCCAACGGGTTCACCCATAACAGCACGGTAGATGTTTTCGGGGTCTGCCAAACCGAATGCATAACCCGAAATGTTGTTATCCATGCAGAACGTAGCCGCCGAAAGATCGAGCGCGCGCAAATTCTTATCGAGAATTTCTGCGTACGTCAAATCGGTGTAGCGGACTGCATTGGGATCCTTTTTGGGGTCTGCACTGTAAATTGCATCGATATTCTTTGCCATAAGGATGCAATCGGCTTTGATCTCTGCGGCACGCAGAGCAGCTGCCGTGTCGGTGGAAAAGAACGGGATGCCAAGTCCGCCGCCAAAGACAACGACTTCCCCATTCTCGAGTGCTTCAATTGCATCGCGTGCGGTGTATGTATCTGCAAAAGCTTTCATTTCTACAGCGGTCATAACACGCGCCTTCATGCCCTCGCGAAGGAACACGTCTTGCAGAGCCAACGAGTTGACAACAGTAGCAAGCATACCCATGTAGTCGGCACGGCATTGGTCCATTCCGGTACCTTGTCTGCCACGCCAAATATTGCAGGCGCATACAATAACGGCAACCTGAACACCTGCATCAAGACAACGCTTGACTTGTGCTGCAACTACCTTGATAAAATCGAAGTTGAGAATGCCATCCTGCCCTGCGGACAGAGCCTCGCCCGAAAGCTTGAGCAATATGCGTTGATATTTCGGCTTTTTCATATTGACACGACTCCTTGCTTTTATAATATAATATATATTCCTTTATATTGTACTACAAAAAGGTCGATTTGTAAACACTTTTTGGTAAAAAAACGGTGATTTTTTATTGTTTTTTTACAATTTTGTTGCGGTTTTGGAGAAAAAAGGAGAACGTTTTCCAAAAACATTCTCCTCTTTTCATTCATTTTTTATTTTTTCATAACTGCGAGACCGCACCAGCCGTTTTCCTCGAGGCGTTCTACGATGCAAAAACCGTGCTCTTCAAAGCACGCAACAACGTCATCGCTTCTTTCCATAATGATGCCGGAAGCCAACAAAACGGTGTCCTTATGCATCAGTTCACCTACGTCTGGAGTCATACGAATGATAATATCTGCTACGATATTGGCACAAATAAGATCATACGGACGGCTCTTATCTACTTGGCGCAAAAGGTCGGAAACCTCGCAGGTAATATTGGTAAGACCGCTATCTTTGATGTTTTCGTTAGCAACACGAACCGCCATGGGGTCGATATCATAAGCGCGGCACTCCCCTGCTCCAAGCTTGGAAGCACAAATAGCCAAAATACCGCTTCCCGTGCCAACGTCAAGCATTCTGCAGCCTTCTTTTGTGTAATTTTCAAGAAGTTTGATAACAAGTCTTGTTGTTTCGTGTGTACCTGTTCCAAATGCCATTCCGGGATCCATACGAACGATCAGCTCACCCTCGGCAGGTGTGTATTTTTCCCACGCGGGAACAATAACAAGACGCTCACCGATTTTGATAGGCTTGTAGTAAGCCTTCCAAGAATTTGCCCAATCCTCTTCATTAACGCCAACCATTTCGATTTTGGCATCCTCAAGATTGGAAGCCGTAAAACGCTCACGCAAGAAAGCGATACACTCGGCAACACTTCTTTCGGCAGGCAAATAAACCGATACGGATGCAATGGTCTTATCGGCATTGAGAATACTCTCGTCGATAAGGTCGCCGTAACAGGTTTTGAGGTCGATGTCGCTGTAATCTTCAATTTGCAAATTGTTAGAAACCATGCTCATGATGGCGACAAGGTCGTCAAGGCGTTCGAGTTTTACTGTAACCTTGATTTGTGTCCACTCGGTTTCGGTGCCGTAGTCACCGCATACGTAATCTTGATCAATCATTGTTTATCTGTCCTTTGTTCCAAAAATCTTTTTGAAAAATTGTTTATGTTTTGCATAGTTGCTCTCGCCGCAACTCTCGGCAAAGGCTTTCATAGCAGTCTTTTGTTTTTCATTAAGTCCGCGTGGAATTTCAACTACCGTGCGGAAAATAAGATCGCCGCGACGGCCGTTTCCGTTGACGTACGGAATACCCTTGCCACGCATGGTAAATCTTGTTCCGGGCTGTGTTCCCTCGGGAATGGTGTGCTTAATATTGCCCTCGAGTGTGGGAATATCGATTTCCGCTCCCAGGGTAGCTTCAGCTACTGTAATGGGCACTTCACAATAAACGTTATATCCGTCGCGCTCAAAAAATGCGTGAGAACGAACCGAAACAGTAATAATCAAATCGCCTGCGGGACCACCGTTGCGCCCCTCGTTGCCTTGACCGCGCAAAGCAATGCGCTCGCCGTTATCGATACCTGCGGGAATGGAAACGGAAAGTCGTTTGCCCTCACGCGTCATACCCGTACCGCGGCACTTGGAGCAAGGATTTTTGATAATTTTACCCGTTCCGCGACAGCTTTCGCACGCCACGGTCGATTGGAAAGACATACCACCCATACGTTGCACACGGCTGACTTGTCCGCGTCCTCCGCAAGTGGAGCAGGTTTCAACACCGCGACTACCTTCGCTTGCACCCGTTCCTTGACAAGAAGCGCAATGACACGCACGGGTGTAAGGAACATCCTTTTTAACACCAAAAACTGCTTCTTCAAAATCGATGGTAACAGTTGTTCCGATATCATCGCCTTGAACGGGACCGTTGCGACGGCGCGCACTACTGCTGCTACCGCTAAAACCGCCACCGAACATGCTTCCAAGAATATCACCAAGGTCTCCAAAATCCGAAAAACCGCCGGAGAATCCGCCAAAACCGCCAAATCCACCGTCACCGCCACCCATAGAGGGGTCAAATGCCGCGTGACCGAATTGGTCATATTTCGCCTTTTTGGTCGCATCGGAAAGGACTTCGTAAGCCTCGTTTGCTTCCTTAAATTTTTCCTCTGCTACCTTATCACCGGGATTGGTATCGGGGTGATATTGCTTTGCCATTTTGTAATATGCTTTTTTTATCGTGCTCTCGTCAGCGTTTTTATCAACACCCAGAACCTCGTAATAGTCTCTTTTGTTTGCCATAGGTATCCTTTCTAAAATCTTGTATCTTGCTCTTCCCCACTCATTTTAGGCAAATAAATGCGGAAGAGCAAAATACACCCGACGGGAAAGGCACAAACGTGCCTTTCCCGAAACAGATAGCATTTATATTAGTTGTTGTTAGAGTTATCCTCGTAGTTTGCGTTGTAGTAGGTGCCGTCGCCATCGGTGCCTGCGCCTGCATTGGGGTCTGCACCTTGCGCGCCTGCTTGTTGATAAAGCTTTTCGGAAATCTTATAGAAGGACTTTTCAACAGCCTCGGTATCAGCCTTGATAGCCTCGGTGTCGCCACCCTTAACGGTTTCCTTAAGCTTTTCAATTGCAGCCTTAACATCCTCAACGTCAGCGGGATCAGCCTTGTCGCCAAGCTCGGTCAGGGTCTTTTCGCTTTGGAAGATGATGCTTTCTGCGCGGTTCTTAACCTCAACGGCTTCCTTTGCCTTCTTATCCTCCTCGGCATACTTCTCGGCATCCTTCACTGCGCGATCGATATCCTCTTTGCTCATATTGGTGGAGGAGGTGATGG
>JAFYRH010000053.1 GCA_017559555.1 Clostridia bacterium | reverse complement strand
TATCCCTTATGATAGATTAAAACGTCCTTATAAGTCTTTTTGTTTCCTTCGCAAACGCGTTGCACAAGGTTGTAGCGGTCGAGTATCTTGTCGGAAGCAGAGGAGACCCACATAAAGGTTTTTGGGTTTTCGGAAAGCAGATCAAACTGACTTGCTCTCTCAAATACGAAAATGCGCTGACCAATCTTGTCGGGGAGTTCCTCGCGGAATACTTTGGACATAGAAAGCGTGGGGACGTAAGGATCTGCGTGTGCAATCTCGATATAGGAGGAAAGATCATCGTAGGTGATTGTCTCTTTAGATGCCAAAGGATTGTCACGGCTCATGATAAGGACGTAGGAGAACTCTGCCACAAGCTCGCAAAGCAAGCCCTTTTCCTCAAGCATTGTCTTGTAATGCTTGTCATATGCTTCGGAGTAGCGGATGATGCCGAGCTTGTATTCATTGTCCAAAACCTTTTGAATGGTTTTTTTGGAGTTGGTCTCCTTGTAATAAATTTCTACGTCACAGTCACCGATGTTTTTTGAAAACTCTGCGAACGCGGAAGAGATGTAGCAGGCGCGGGGAACAGATATGCCAAATTTGCGCTTTTTGTGAGAGCCGTCACGATAGGAGTGCTCAAGCTTGTTGATGCGATTGAGAATATCGCGCGCGTAGTCCATAAACTCTTCACCGTCGGGAGTGAGTATCATACCCTTTGCACTGCGTTGGAAGAGAGTGATACCAAGATCAGCCTCGAGTTCTTTGATGGAACGGCTGATGTTGGGCTGTGCGACCATAAGAGTTTCTGCCGCTTTATTGAGCGAACCGAGTCTTGCGACTTCAGCGGCATATTTTACATGTAGGATATTCATAAGCAAGTCTCCTTCCGTAGGTGCTTTGCGCCACTTCTTTTTTATTGTAACATAAGGATGGAAAAAAATCAAGATTTTTTGACAATTCTGTTTGGTTCCCACCGACAGCATTTGCGAAAAGGTGTTTGCCTGCAAGGGCAACAAGATTTTCCACACACCGCTTGAATACGTTGTAAATGCAAAGGACCTTACGGTTGTTCCTTCTGCTGAAGGTAATCAAAATGCGCTCACCGGCAAAGTTCTTGAAATTTTGGATTACGGACGCACAAAATACGCTGTGATTGATGTATACGGTCAAAAACTGATTGCTGCATACGATGGCAACATAGGAGATATGGTGGACGTTCTCATTCCTGTTGAGACGGTAACCATTAAGGATAAGACCATTGATATCATCATTGTATAAAACAAATACCAATTAACGCCAAGAGCGCCCATCAACCGATGGGCGCTCTTTTTGTATGCAAAGGAATTTTTTGGAGAATTTTTGCGATTTGCAATGCGAAAATGCTCTTGAAATCCTAATTGCGTAGCGGTAATTATGGTCATATCTCCAATATTTCTGCTGAAGAACCAAGTTTGTTTAGCTTGATAATCGGCAACAAGAATTCTCAAATATTCTGAAATTGCGGATAGTCTGGACTATTCAGGGACTCATTAATCAACTGTATCATGAGAAAACCGACAGTTTTTTGTGGAAAAAGACTTATTTTTGCACAAAAAAACATTAAAACAAGAGGAAGTGTTTTGGAAATTGTTGCACAAAAACCATTGACAAATGTTGTGTATCGTAGTACAATGTAGTATATCGAATACTCCCCAGCTTCTCCCCAACTACACCAATCAAAAGAGCATTTAAGGAGATAGTGATATGAAACTGTTTGGCGGTGTTATCCCGATTACGGGAATCACATTTTTTATGTTCTCGGTCTTTGCAATTATTGCAGTAGGCTTTGCTTTGGGACGTATCAAAATTAAAGGAATTTCCCTCGGAGACTCGGGTGTGTTCATCGTAGCACTTCTGTTTGGATGTCTCTTTTATAAGGATCTTGAAGCACAACTTCCCGTATATACCGAAAAGGCACTCAAAATTGTTGAAAACCTTGGCTTGATCTTGTTTGTTACCTCGGTCGGCTTTATTG
This sequence comes from Clostridia bacterium, assembly GCA_017559555.1. Lineage (GTDB taxonomy): Bacteria > Bacillota > Clostridia > Oscillospirales > CAG-272 > UMGS1865. Next base: position 4,332 of record JAFYRH010000053.1, on the reverse strand, counting down.
CAGGACCCAAATTCTTCGGCAACTTCAAAAAGAATTTCAAGTCTTATGTTGTTTTGGCTTTGGTTGTCGTTCTGATGGGCGGTCTTACCGCTGTAGGATGCATCTTTTTCGGCCGTGGTGTCATGGGCGAGACCAACCACGAGGAGTTTACAGCAATGGTTGTAGGGCTTCTCTCGGGTGCTCTGACCTCTACGCCTGCCTTTTCTGCGGCAAAGGCAACCGTTGACGCTTCCTACGAGGGAGCGGTATCGGTAGGGCACGGCATTGCGTATATCTTTGGCGTGGTCGGCATTGTGCTCTTTATGCAAATCATTCCCAAGCTTTCCCACGCGGATATGGAGTTGGAACGTCAAAAGCTTGCAGAGGCTTTTGGGGATGGCGAAGAGGAATCCCAAACAGAAAAGAAGCGTTCGTTCTTAAACATCGACAGTCACGGCTTTGGAGCGTTTGCATTGGCGGCGATCGTGGGAGTGTTTGTCGGTATGATTAAAATTCCTTTAACTGCGCAAGGACTTTCTGGCACTTGTTTTTCGCTCACCACCACGGGTGGATGTCTTTTGAGCTCTCTCGTGTTCGGACATTTTGCACACGTTGGTCCCATAAACGTAACCCCCGAGGAATCCACGCTCAAAATTTTCAAGGCGATGGGCTTAACCTTTTTCTTGGTGGGCGCAGGTGTAGCGGGCGGTGCCGAGTTTGTTGAACTTTTTAAGTTCAGTTATTTTATTTACGGCGTTGTTATGACCACAATACCCCTGACGGTTGGCTTTATTTTTGCAAAGTACGTGCTCAAGTTCAGCCTGCTCAACAACCTCGGTTCTTTGACGGGAGCAAGAACAAGTACGCCGGCTCTTGGAATGCTGATAGGAGTTTCCAAAACGGATGACGTTACGGCGGCATATGCGGCAACCTATCCCGTTGCACTCATCGCAGTTGTTCTTGTTTCGCAGCTCTTGATCGTGTTGTTCTAACAGAAGAAAAAAGACAAAATTGAAAAAACACAGCAGGGGCTGTCTTATTTGCGTAACTTTTGTTCTGCGCTAAGTGAGACAGCCCCTTTTTGTGTGCGGGTGTAAGAGGCTGTAAATCCTCTTTCAAAGCTTTATAGTGATTTTAACAGGGGAAGAAATGCAACCGTGCCAAGCGCATCAATACTTTTGTCTTGATGCAACGTCTACCAATTTGGCAAACTCGTCTGTTGGAGTTTATTGGGAGTCTTCTTTTTTGAGGGCTTTCTCGACCGGCGGAAAACTGCTTTGAATTTTTGTTTTCTCTTGACAAATTTTTCTTTTTGTGTTATAATGTTTTCGTTATGGCGAAAGAATAATATTCGTTTTGGCGCAAACAATCCTTTCGTTATGGCGAAAAACAACAAAGAGATACGGACTTTTTTCGGTTGAGGGAGAATGAATATGGATTATTTAAAAATACAAGAGGTTGCCGAAAAATGGGGAGTCTCTGTGCGCAGCGCGCAGTTGATGTGTGCATCCGGAAAAATCGAAGGAGCCGTGCGTTTTGGGCGAGATTGGATGATTCCTAAGGATGCGAAAAAGCCCATGGACGGTCGCACACGTTTAGGACGCAGCCAGCAAGATGAAGATATGCCCATGCTTCGCAAAACGCCATTTTTGTTTATGAGCGATCTGTTTACACAATTGGGCACGGCAGATGAGGTTGCCAAGCAGTATGCTTATAATAACGAAATGCAGATTTTGTTAGAGGCGGAGGTGGCTTATTTCCGCGGAGATATCGACAAGGTGTACGAATATGCCAACTACTTGTTTAGCAAGCACTCCGGCTTTTATGCGGTTATTTCTGCCGGAATGATGTTCGCTTTTTGCGCTATTTGGAAGGGAGACCTTGAGATGTGGCGCCGCGCAAAGATTCACATTGCAGCAGCACCTGCCGTTACGGACGAGGATCGCGATATTGTTTCTTTTTCCATTACTGCCGTTGACAGTATGCTTTACGACGTGCAAAACTTTCCGGAATGGTTCAAAAAGGGGTGCTTTGAATGCTTGCACAAGGATTCCTTGCCTGCCGCCAGCGTGTTCTATGCCAAGTATTTATATGCTACCGCTTACGCCGTGGCAACCAAAGAACAACAGCTTGAGGGTGTACAGGGGCTTTCTTTAATGCAGTTGGTTACCCTAATTGTGGAACCCTTAATTTCTTGGACGCAGGGGTATAAAATTTTGCTTGCCGAGGCTTATTTGCGCTTGACGTGTGCATCTATTTATCGTCTTTGCGGTAACGAAGAAGAAGCCATACAACACATCAAACGCGCGATTTCTATTACGCTACCCGATCGTTTTTACGGGTTATTGGCGGAATATGGCCGTACTCTTGGTGTTCTTTTGGAGGAGCAAGTTATGGCTGTTGATCCTGCTGCATGGGAAGAGATCAAGGTCATGGCAAAGGTTTGCACCGAGGGGTGGTCTCGCTTGAGTGGAGGTGTTCGAGGAAAAACCATTGTTACCACACTTACAAGTAAGCAACGCGACGTTGCAAAGCTTGCATCCTTTGGTATGTCGAACAAAGAGATAGCCGCCAAATTGGATATGTCCTTGGCAGGGGTTAAGCAAGCGCTTTTGGCAGTTAGCGATAAGTTGGGCGGCGTCAGTCGCGATCGCTTTGCGGCTTATTTATAACGGAATACAAGGTGGGAGGGCGATTCTCCCACTTTTTCTTTTTGAGCATATCTTTTTTGGTTGGAAAAGGATATGCTGTTTTGATATGTCCAAAAATTGGATATATCCAAAATAATGCGTTTTGAGTAGTACACAGGAGCGGGGATTTTTGCTATACTGTATGAGGACACCAAGCGGTGGAGACCACCGCACGAAATATATAGAAAGGAGAGCACAATGTTCAAAAAGCTGTTAGGGCAAGAGGCGACAGAACAAGAGCATGAGCCGCACGAGGGAGACCTTTATCGGCAAGTGAAGCTGTTTGGCAAGACCTTTGATTTGCGGTATGGCTACTATGAAGATAAAGACCGACGAGGGCCACCCGACGTAATTTATCCTAATTTTATAAGGGAACCTATTTACACAGAGGATGGGATGCCGTTTGTGACCATGATGCAGGATGCTTGCCAACATTACAGTGGCGACATCGATTCGGGCGGCGACAGCATTTGTGGCGATTGTGAATGTTTCAAGCACGGTGAAGAATGGCTTGGCGTATGTACTTGCTCCAAAAAACGGTTGCAAGTGTAGCGTTCAACTTTACTATATAAATACCAGAAAAAAACCAAAACGAATTTGGAGGAAAACAAAATGAAAACAAGAATTTTTGCACTTCTTATGGCAATGATGATGGTTCTGGGGCTGTTTGCCGCAGGCGCATCGGTTGCTTTTGCAGATGAAACAGCAGAGGCTGTTTGGGGCACCGACAAGGATAACCTTACCCAAAGCGGCACTCTGCAAGATGCGTTGGATGCAGCTAAAGAGGATAGCAGCATTACCTATATTAAGGTGATGAATGACGTTGCCACAACGGATGGTATGGATGTTTATGGCGGTCACTTTACACTTGATCTCAATGGCAAAACGATTTCGTGTTCGAATTCAATAGTGTTCTTTTTCGGGGAATCGGTCAACATGACGATTACCGATACTTCTGTTGGACAGAATGGCGTCCTTGAATCTACTAAGGAAGATGGTCATGTTATTAGAGCATTGAATAATAGTGACGCACAAGTTACCATCGAAGCCGGCACACTCAGAGCAACACAACCTATCAGAACTTCAACGGGCTCCGGTGCTGCTTCCAATATGAGCATCACCATAACGGGCGGCACGCTTGCAAATACAGGAGTTAGTAGCACAGGAACAGTTGTGGATATCAATTGGAATAGTAGCGGAACACTTGATTTGAGCGAATACGGTGATAAATTAGAAGGGTTGTCCATTTTCCATGGTTGCTCCGCTTGCAATGTTGAAGATAGCAATATTTTGTTGCCCGATGGATTTCATTTCTATAAAGACGGACAAAAAGTAGATCAATTGGGCGAAAGAACAACATATACTATCCAATCTGAAGCTGTAACAGATACCGAGCCTGAGGAGACCACCTCCGAGCCCGAAGAGACCACCTCCGAGCCTGAGGAAACCACATCTGAGCCTGAGGAAACCACATCTGAGCCCGAGGAGACCCCCTCCGAACCCGAGGAAGAAGTGACCCCCGAGGCATATTGGGGCACCGATAAGGATAACCTTACCCAAAGCGGCACTCTGCAAGATGCGCTGGATGCTGCTAAAGCCGATAGCGGTATTACCTATATCAAGGTAGCGCAAGATGTCGATCTTGGCGAGGAATATATTTCGG
>JAFYRH010000052.1 GCA_017559555.1 Clostridia bacterium | reverse complement strand
GTCGGTCAAGATATGCCCGATATCAGAAACCGAACGCGTCAAAACGATTTTTTCGTCTGGCAGAATGCGCGGTGTTTCCATAGCCATCACCGCTTCAAAGCGGCGGCACATACGTTCCTCGTGGGAGAGATTCTCCCTCGAAAACTGCGTGGCAAAATCGACCTCGCAAGGCACGCGGAGCGCGCGATGGGTACGGTCGATAATAAAATAATCGTATAAGCGTTGGAGTTCGGGCTTCATAAAAACCTCCTTGCAAAAAGAATACGTCGTTACCTATATTATAATATACTACCGCTCCTCTGTCAAGAGCACAGCCAAAATTGGAATAGCGGACATAGAAAGAACCCCCAACGCATAGGATGCGGTGGGGGGTATACTTATTATTTTAGAAAAATTACTTTCCGGAATAGTCAGGACAAGTCGAAACTGTACCATCCCCCTTGTGAACGTAAATGCGGTAGAGGTTTTCAACCTTTTGCGCCTCTTCCCCATTTTCGTAGGAATCGTCCTCGTAATGCTCCACCTGCATAGTTACACAGTAAAAATGATTGGTAAGCGAAACACTCTCTTGAACAACAAAATGAAGAACAAAGGTCTTGTTCACGCCGACAATCACTTGTCCATCCGCTACTCCCCAATACTCACTCGCAAGCTTTTTCGCTTTTGCGGGAGAGATGGTCGCATTCTCCCATATCTCACCTGTTCTTTCGTGAACAAGCATATAATAGTCATCATGATACTCATGAAGATGATACTCTGACCCATCCTGCGGACATCCTTCAAATTCCTCTGCGGTACGGTGATAATATTCGGAACGGAAGGTGACAAGATAATAGCCATCTTCATCCGGCTCTTCGGACACCACAACGCGATACACAATCAATGTGCCTAAAGCACCTGTACTTTCGCCATCTTCAACACCCCAAATATCACTTGCAATATCTTGAATTTCTTCGCGGGACAAAAGATTTTCGCGCCAAGGAGCACTCAACGAACAAATAGAGAAAATATAACAGACCATATCATTCTCTATTTCTTGCCACCTCTCATTTGAAATTTCCGTCAAGGTTACAAGTCCTTTGTTGTATGTCAGCACAAACTGTGCTATTCCGCAATCGATGACCGCTTCCGCCTCAAATATTTCATCATCGTCAACGTCATAATAAACGTAACGCAACACATCGCATTTGGAAAACGGAACACCGCCGTCAACAGGAACGTAATCCTTTAAGAAAACGTATTCTCCTGTTTTTTCAACAAGAACTTGTTTTTCGCCGTTAAAAACGGGGCGGAACTTTGCCTCGGGAAATTCGCGACCATAACGGGAATACAGCGAGAGGATATTCAACCCCGATTGCTCGCGAGTCGCATTGGCTCTTTCCGAACGGTCGAGATATTTTCCGTACTGTGCATTTAAGGCATTGAATCCCTCTTGTGTAATGGCTGTGTTTTCACTGTCTGTTATCTTATAATAACGCATGCCGGAAGATCCGTATGCGCTTTCCTCGCCATATTCCACGATTCGATTCAATTGTTTGCCACCTTGGGCAATTTCATAAACCGTGTGACGTTTGATAGTTGTTGCAGAATACGTAGTAGAATTCACGTGAATACGTCCCTCACTATCTATCCAACATCCCTCTTGCGGTGTGAAAGTAGCCAGCAAAAGAGGATTGTGGTAGTAATACGAAACGCGATCATTGTAAACGTCCACTCTGCGCCTGGAATAAGAATAGATCGCCAAAACCTCATACTTCTCGGTTAGGAGCACAAGCTCGGGGGCACCATCACCATTGAGGTCGGTTTTGTCATCGTAGCGGAAATAGTTGAGCCTTTCATAAGTGACCGCAGCCCCATTCTCATCGTTGTAGGGATAAAAGGCACGAGCCGATTGGGCAAGCTGCTTGAAAATTTCAGCCTGCCTGATATTTTCAAGTCCCACTTCCTTGTAAATTGTGTCAACCGTCTCGTCTATCAAATCAAAGCGCTTGACTGCTACACGGTAGGCATCAATAATTTCATAGTCAAATGTAAAAGGCTCGGTATGCACCGACTCGTTCGTGTCCGTCCAACCTGACTGCGGTACAGTTGGAGTTGTCTCCTGCTGATCGGTTGTTATTTCCTCCGGCGTTGTTATATCGGGCACCGTTGGCTCGGGAGACGTCGCGACCGGTAATATTTTTTCATATGCGTTACACGAGCATAAAGACAACAGCATTAAAAAGCAAAGCCCAAAAGCAATATATCTTTTCATTTCCCTCACCTCTTAACTAAAAGTTGCCTTTCGACGTGCCAGTGCCTGTGTGCGGAAAACAGCTGGTGAGACACCCAACTCCTCTTCGAATTTTCGGCTGAAGTGCTGAATGGTCTTAAAGCCGCATCGGGTGGCAATCTCCTTAACGGGCAGATTGGTAAACTCCAAAAGCTTTTTTGAAACAGTGATGCGATAATCCCACAAATAAGCAATTGGCGTCAGTCCAAATTCCTCTTTGAAGAGCTTTGTGAGCGTGGAGTGATTGACCGTGCCCGCCTTTACAATATCCTGCAAAATAATGTT
>JAFYRH010000051.1 GCA_017559555.1 Clostridia bacterium | reverse complement strand
GAAAAAGGAGTCAGTGCGGTTCACAATCCCGTAAGCAATCTCAAACTCGGCAGCGGTGTTATGCCGCTCGGCAAAATGTTTTCGGCAGGTGTAAACGTTTGCTTGGGTACAGACGGTGTTGCATCGAATAATCGTCTGGATATTTTGCGAGAGATGCAAACGGCGGCAATTTTGCACAAGGGTGTTATGCTGGATCCAACCGCTACCACCGCTTCTCAAATGCCCAAGCTTGCCACAAGAAACGGAGCAATCGCGCAAGGACGCATAGATTGCGGTGAAATTCGCATCGGTGCACGCGCGGATTTGATCCTGATTGATCGAACGTCCCTCCATAATATGCCTTGCTTCGATGATTATGCAATGCTTTGCTATAGTGCAGAGCGCAGTGATGTCCTAATGACAATGGTCGATGGACGCATACTTTACCAAAACGGAACGTATACTCTTATTGATGAGGAACGCCTGCGTTATGATGCGCAAAAGGTGTTTGCTCATTACTTTGATTAACCGTGAGGTAAAAATAATGAATACAAAGCCGAATACAACCAAAAAAGTCTTTTTTTCGGGAGTTTTGCTTCTAACACTTTCCACAATTTTGGTCAAGTTTGTCGGCTTATTCTACAAAATTCCCATGCTCTCGTATCTTGGCTCCGAGGGCATGGGGTATTTTCATTCTGCCTATGAAATATATGCCATCTTTTGTATTATAGCAACAGCAGGATTACCCGTGGCACTTTCTGTTCTTGTTTCTACTGCTATTGCAGAGAGGAATGAAAGGGAAGTAGAACGTATTTGGCGGGTTTCTTTAACTCTTTTTGTTATCATTGGGTTTGTAGGAAGTGTTATAATGTGGGCACTTGCACGCCCTATTTGCGGTTGGATTCGAAGCGAGAATGCTTTGGGATGCATGATTTCTATTGCACCGACCTTGTTCTTCGTTTGCGTATCCTCGGCTATCAGAGGATATTTTCAGGGATATCAAAAAATGATGCCAACTGCTATTTCACAATTATTGGAAGCACTTGGAAAACTTGTTTTTGGGTTGTTGTTTGCATACATGGCACTCAAAAGAGGCGCGGGTGTTCCTACGCTTGCGGCGGCTGCCGGATGGGGTGTGACGGCAGGAACTGTTCTTTCAACACTTTATCTTACTGTAGAAAAAATGCGTTTTAACAAAAAGCTCACAAAAAGTGAAGGGGAAAACCGTACGCAATCGGAGTGTTCGGTCAGGAAGAAATTATTGCGTATTGCCGTTCCCATTACGCTTGGTTCGTTTTTAATTAGTTTGACAAAAGTTGTTGATATGAGCATGATTTTGCGCCGTTTACAAGCAATTGGATACACATCCGCACAAGCAAACGAAGCTTACGGTAGCTATACAACACTTGCCATATCTGTTTTTGCGTTGCTCCCAACTTTGCTAAATTCCATATCCTTACCGCTTGTGCCACTTTTGTCTTCCTCGATTGCGTGCGGCGATAAAGAGACCGAAGGGAGAATGATAGAGCTTTCTTATCGCATCAACGCGTTAATTGCAATTCCTGCATCAATCGGTATAACGCTATTTGCAAAACCGATCCTCTCACTTTTGTTCGTTAATCACGTCCAGGCGTTAGAAACCGCCGCTCCGTTGCTGTCGATGTTGGGCATATCTGTTTTTCTTTCGTGTATGATAACGGCTACAAATTCTGTTTTGCATGCGTATTGCGAAGTGAAAAAGCCGATTTATTCAACTCTTGTAGGCGTTCTGGTAAAAGGAATAACCGCCTACGTGTTAATCGGAATTCCTGCCATCGGCATTTGGGGAGCTCCAATCAGCAGCTTTTTCTGCAATGCTGCAATTGTTATGATGAATATGCATTTTGTAAGTAAATTCTGTTCGAAAATCGACATCAAATCGCTCTTTGTTCAACCTACACTGTTAGGACTTTTAACAGTTGGAATTGCTTATGGCGAACATTTATTCCTTCGTTACCGTTTCGGTGAAGGAGCTTTGATCACTCTTATCCCAATGGCAACCGCGGCAGTTTTGTATCTTGTTTTGGGATGCTTTTTGGGGGCAATATCGGAGGAAGATATTTTGGCACTGCCCGGAGGAATGAAACTCCGTACGGTTTTACGAAAATTGCATCTTTTGTCGAGAAACAAATTGGAAAAAACCTAAAAAAAGACTTGCAGAAGTGCAAATAATATGATAAAATAATGGTATAAAATTATTTTGCAGAGGAAAAGCAATGAGACTGGATAAATTTTTAAAGGTTTCGCGTATCATTAAGCGCCGCACGGTTGCAAATGATGCCTGCGATGCAGAACACGTAATGGTGAACGGAAGACGCGCAAAAGCCTCTTACGATGTTAAAGAGGGCGACGTATTGGAAGTTACCTTTGGTCAAAGAACGCTAAAGGTTCGCGTTCTTGACGTCAAAGAACATGTTGCCAAGGCAGATGCCGGCGCACTTTACGAGGTCATTTCATAATACACATATTTGCAAATTCTTTTGCATACGTTTGTAATAAAAACGTTGCAAAGGAGTACTTATATGAGCACGGAAAACAAGCATGCGGAGAACAAGCCGCACAATCTGAGCGTACAAAATCGCCAAGGCGCTCAACTTGAAGGGGTTCTAGAGGTTGTTCGTTTTGATGAGACGGAATTCCTTTTAGAAACTCTTTGCGGAACGCTTTCAATTGACGGAGAAGGTCTCCACTTAACCGAGTGGAACACCGATAAGGGATTGGCTATACTGGAAGGACGCGTAGATGCTATCACATATTTTGATAAAAAGCAGGATGACGCAAAACAGCATGGCGGATTATTTGGCAAATTGTTAAAATAAGCAATGCATTTATCTCAATCTGCACTTTTTCAGCTTTGTGTTGCATCCCTTTGCGCCGGGGGGCTCCTTTCTCTGCTTTTTGATGTTCTTGGGGTTATGCAGATATGGTTAACATCTCCTTATCAGCGTTATACGGTTCCCAAAATTCAAGCGTTGTATTATCCCCGTTTAAAAAGCAAAAAGGCTAAAAAAAGAAGAGGACTGCGAGTTGTGATCTTTTTTGAAGATATGCTTTTTTGCATTGTAGGTGCAATTACCCTCGTTTTACTGTTATATTGGCAAAATAATGGTGCTTTTCGCGCAGTAGCACCTTTGTGTATGGTGCTTGGGTTTCTACTTTGTCGCATAAGCATTTCCAAATGGGTTAGAACTGTATTACAATGGATTGCTTTTGGAACAGAAACGCTTGTTTATTGGTTTTGTCTACCGTTCAAACGTTTATTTGCCATTATTGTAGCAAAACTTCAGCAAAACGCGCAAAAACGTCGCAAGAAATGCCTTGCAAGGCGAAGAAGGAATTTTACAAAAAAAGAAATACAAAACATTGCAAAAGTCGCAAATAAACTTTTGCCGCTTATCTAAAAAGGATGTAGAAAGGAGACAACCATGCAAAAAGCAAGCAAAACGCAGTTTAGCCTAAGTCTTTTGGTGCGTATATTCCTCGGTTTGTTGGTTGTCATTTCCATTGGTATTTGCGCTCGCAGTATTATGCAGTACAATGAACTCAACCGCGAAGCGGAAGAATTGGAACGCGCTTTAGAAGAACTTGGTCAAACGCGCGAAGAATTGATTGAGTGTCTTGGCTCTGCCGACGAAGTAAAACGAATTTTGTCTGATTATCAAGCTTATAAAGAGCTTGTCGAAGCTGATAACGCAACTGCAGAAACTTTAGAGGAATATCAAGCGCAACTTGATTATATCAGATCGCTTTTGAATTCTTCAAAAAACAGAAATTACATTACAAAAATAGCAAAAGACGAGTTGAATCTCTACTTTGCTGACGAAGAAATTATTTACAACGATATTGATTGAGAGTGAACTATTATG
>JAFYRH010000006.1 GCA_017559555.1 Clostridia bacterium | reverse complement strand
CTTTGTATTTATCCACCTCGCATCCACGAGAGCGGTAACCAAAGGCAAACCCTGCCGCACATCCTACAACAAGGAAAGAAACCGTCCATAAAAGTGCCATCAACCACGAGGGCGGAACGATATCCGAAACGCCCATTGTCATAAGTGTCTTATAAGGACTCCCCACAAAAAAGCGAACGAGCATTCCGCCAACCATCAGCCCGCCGCCCATCAATATCATCCAAAGTGGATTGGTATGCTCCATTTCCATATTCAGCCACGCGCCAACCGTCATGCGCCCGTATTTTTTCTTATACAAAAAACAGCACCTCCCGAAAGATGCTGTTTTTGTGTGCATCTCTCCCTAAAACCTATGTGGGAGAGTGTTTTTTTATTCTCTTTTTTGGCAAATTCCAAGGCATTGGACGCACATATTCCTCGGTTTCAAATTCTTCAACGAGAGGATTTTCTTCTTTTGTGTGCACCGTGCAAGAGCGATTATATTGCTCTTTTGTTCCCGAAATACCGCAATAATTAGGAAGATTTTCCGTAAAATAGGCTTCTTTTGGATTGGAATTGGGTAAGATTTCATTCGGGTCACCGCGCCAAACGTATTCTGCATCGCTGACCGTCACTTGCTTTGGGAAATGCCGCTCTACTTGAATCAGTCCTACCTCTTCCCTTTCTTCTTTTGGGCAATTCCCGTGACAGATGCCGCCCGACTTGCAAGCCTCGCAAAGAACGTGGCAAGTACAGAACGTGCGTGGCAAAGTTTCTTTTGTGAACCATCCGGATTCAACTCTGTTGCCACGAGGGTCTTTTTGACAAGCCTCTGCCAAAAGCTGACCCGAATCGCGACAGTAATTTGCTTTGGTAACCGTGCTCGGTGTGTCAAATTCGCGTTTTTCGCCTTTTTCGGTCACGATACTGCGCATAACGCTGTTCCAAATACTTGTGCAAAGGTTTCGCCCTTCAAGTGCTTCCGGATATTCATAACCGCACCAAACACCACACACAAGCGAGGGAGTGTATCCCACAAACCAACGGTCGTGGTCGTTTTGCGTGGTTCCCGTTTTACCGGCACAAGCGCAAAGGTTTTGCAAAGTTATCGAGGAAGAGGTTCCATTTTCTACAACTCCCTCGAGGAGTTTTGTCATAATAGCAGCTGTTTCGGGTGAAAGAATGCGCTCGGCATCATCTGCGCGTGAAAGCAGAATATTCCCCTCACTATCGGTCACACGATAATAGGAACGATATGGATGATACACGCCACCGTCTGCAAAAGCCGTATAAGCCGTAGTCAATTGGCGCAAAGTAACACCGTAATTGAGTTGTCCGAGTCCCAATGCCGCCCAATCACAATCGTTGGCACTTGAGGTTGAAACAAGGTCGAGATGAAAGCGATCCTTGACATACAAATAAGCACGAGAGAGACCCAAATCTTCAAGCACGCGCAAAGCCACCGTGTTGGTAGAGTGTGCAACCGCATACGAAATGTTGGTTAGCCCCCGATAGGTGTTATTTGCGTTCTTAGGCCACACAGAACGTCCGTTTGCATCAAATTTGATAGGAACATCGTCATAAACGCTTGCCCAATTGATAATGCCTTCTTCAAGCGCGGGGGCATACACGCTGAGCGGCTTGATAGTTGAGCCCGGTGCGCGCTTGGTTTGCGTTGCAAAGTTTTGCACTCTGTTCCCCCTCTTTTCCCCAATGGCACCTGCAACACCGAGAATATCTCCCGTTTTGGAGTCTATTACAATCATAGCCGACTGTGCCGACTCCCCCTTTTGATTTTTTGGCATACGAACGGATGCAAGATAATATTCCTCAACATTTTTTTGAATTTCTTGATCCATTGCCATATCGATATGAAGTCCTCCCGTATAGAGAAGATGCGACGCGGCAGAACGGCTCATGCCGTATTTTTCTGTAAGATCCGCTATCACGTCTTCCACCACCATATCCACGTACCAAGAGTTAGAACCTCCACCGCCCGACTCTTTAACAGAGAGAACCGTATCAGAAGCAAGAAATTCCGCAAGCAATTCCGTTTCCAAATATCCCTGCTCGTGCATCTGTTCTAGAATAAGATCACGACGCTCGCGGTTGTTTTCCGGGTGCCTAATAGGGTTGTAGTAGCTTGGATTGTTGGTGATAGCAATAATGGCAGTACATTCCGTAGGAGTTAACTCCGATACGTTTTTGGAAAAATAATGCTCGGCAGCTGCCGCAATTCCGTCGCATTGATCGGAAAAGTGTACCACGTTGAGGTAGAGCTCCAAAATTTGCGTTTTATCGAGCTTGCGTTCGAGATCACGCGCCCATAAAATTTCCTGCACCTTGCGCTTCCAAGTAGGCGCATTTTCACCCGTGAGGTTTTTGACAAGCTGTTGTGTCAAAGTAGAACCTCCAAAATGTTCATTCCCGCCCAAAATATAATTTGCAACCGCGGAAAACGTGCGATACCAATCCACTCCGCGATGCTCAAAAAATCGTTTGTCTTCAATGGCAACCACGGCATCAATCATCGCCTGCGGTATTTCTTGATAAGGGACATAAGCTGTTTGCTTCCCTGCCCAAACGTCATCTGTAATAACCTCGCGCTCGCCAATTCGGTTGGTACGGTCGTCAAAATGATACACATAAAACTGCGGGGAGCGCGTTTGCGCGCCAAGTGTTGGCAAAAGTTCATCGGCAGAAACAGAAAAATTTCTTGTCAAATAAAAAGCAATACAAACGGCTATCAAAAGTGCAATCCCAAAAAAGATGGAAAGCACGCACCACAAAAAACGCCGCAAACGAGATTGTCTTCCTCTTCTTTTCCTCATTTTTTGCTCCTTGATTTTTTTGTTAGTATTTCACACAACCACGCATATCAAACACAAAAATGGGGATGCTATCTTTACCGATATTACAAAAAAATGCGATGGGAGAAAAGAAATGGACATAACGAAAATTTTTGCAATTTTGTGCGGCTTTTTGCTCATTATTTGCCTCACTCTTTCGATTACCTGCCTTGTGGTGATGCGAAATGCCGTAGCAGAAACCTCGATGTGGCAGGAACGTGCCGCGCTGCTTGTGAATGAGTTGGACGGTTGTGTGGAAGCAATGAAAAACATAGAAAACGAGGATGTTCCCGTTCTCGCACCCGAAGCTGAAGAAAAGGACGAAACAAAAACGCGCTATTGCTTGCGCTTAGATGGAGAACGCATCGGTATTTACGATGCGGACGGATATTTGATTGAATATTTAGAAATCAAATCTATGCTTTTACCAACAAAGGAGCGTGAAATCCTCTCCACGGGTATTTGGGCGGAATCTTGGAAAGACCTACAAAAGCTTATAGAGAACTACGAATAAAAAATCCCCAACCGAGATTCGGTTGGGGCTCTTTTATGTTTGATTTTCATCAACACCACCACGCAAAAGAATGGAATAACAAATATCATCGTCCAGGGATATCCTCACTCCTTCTATATGCAAAAAACGTGCCGCCGCGAAATTATAAGTAGAAATCGGACGGTCGAGCGCATCGTTTGACTGTGCGCTGACAAGAATCTCATCGCCATCTTTTTCCGTGATAATCACCGTATGGTACCAATCGCCTTCGTCATTTGCATATTGCACAACGTCACCGATTTCCGCCCTCTCGCGTGGAACTTCGCTTGCAAAAGGACCAATACCACCATTCTCGTTGGTGAACTTTTGCGTTAAAAAATCATAAAGAAACTCTACACTACTCCAAGCCGGGGCTCGGTCGTTTGAGGATATGTAATACCATCCAACACCGGGTGTATAATTCATTGTGCAGCTCCCTGCAAGCAAGCATTGTGAAACAAAATTGGTGCAATTGCCGCCAATCCCCGTAAAATCAAAAAAGAGCGGATTGCGAGACAGCGCCCACGTTTTGGCATACTCCACGGCTCGCGTGCGATTGTATGGTTTTTGTATCAGCATAATAAAACGCCTCCTTACATAATCTACATATAGTGTATGCAAGAAGGCGCTTGTGTGATAATATTTTATTTTATGTATGTATCCAAAATGTTTTTGATATCCTTCATTGTAGCGGCTTGCTGCTCTGTTCCACCGCCTACAACAAGAATATAGTGCGCATCGGAATCAATATCCTTGAGGTAAACAACAAGACAATGGTTTTTGACACCGCCATTTTCCAAATATCCCGTTTTGCCTGCCAAAAGCTTTGCGGTTTCCAATTTGAAATCCACACCGTATGTTTTTTTATAGTTGTACATACGACTTCCATCATTCATTCCAAAAAGTGAGCTGTAAAAGGTAATCGGGAAAGATGGCTTATATTCACCGGTTGAACTATACCCCGCTGCGGTTGATTGATGAGTCTCTTTGCTCAATGTAGAACGTACCAACTCGTTTTTCATAGCGTATGCCATAATTTGAGACATATCTTCGGCAGTTGTATAGTTGTTTTGGCTCTCATAGCCGATGGGATTATCAAAGTGTGTGTTTTCAAGCCCTAATTCGGCTACTTTTTCATTCATCCAAGCTACAAACTGGTCCTCTGTACCTGCCAAATGCAAGACTACCGGCAAAACGCAATCGGATGCAGACTTTAGTCCTATTCCGTAAAGAAGATCCTTTATTTTGTACTCATCGTCCGGATCTATGCCGTAATTCGTGCTATCGGCATAATTACCGCTTCTAACATAATTATACATTTCAGATGTGAAAGTAATCGTTTCATTCAAATCGTTCTCGCTCAATCGCTCACACATTACAATCAGTGTCATAACTTTTGTCATAGAGGCAGGCGAAAAACGCGTTCCCGAAGAAAGAGATGCTATAATTTCTCCGGTTTTCTCATTCGTCAAAACAATATATTGCGAAGAGGTATTAAACGAAACTGTTTGGGACTGCTCGCTAAAATAAGGCTTGCTCGTAAGCGGTGTTGTGGGAACATCGGTGCTCGGCGTTGTTACAATTTCTTGCGGAAAGCCGGAGATCTCCCCATTTTCGCATGAGCGAAAGATCAATACACCAACGGTAAAAATCAAAAGAACGGAGAGGAAAAGCAAAAAAACAGCTGTAATCACTTCGCTGTCAAATTTCTTATTTGCGCTTTTTGGGGATTGAGTTTTGTTCACGCATTTTCTCCTTTCTCTGTTTTTCACTATTAAGATTGTACCATTTAAGAGATTCATTATCGAGAGGTAAAATTTCAGTATAATCGTATTCTTTAGGAATGCCTAAAGCACGATATTCTTTCATAATCTTTTTCCAATTAT
>JAFYRH010000050.1 GCA_017559555.1 Clostridia bacterium | reverse complement strand
GGGCACAAGCTTCGCCGCGCCGTCCACGCCGCTCTTGTAGTTAGGCAAGGTAGCCGTGAAGCTGGCGTCAAAGACCAAGCGGGAGACCGCCGTGTGGTCGGGCATATAATCGTCGGGATTGTGGGTGATGATCACGTCGGGGTTGGCGTAGCGGATCACGTCCACAAGGCGATCGCGCGCCTCCTTATTGTTATCGTAAATGTCAAGGTCACTGAAGTCGGCGCAAATGACCTCGATGCCCGCAAGAGCACCGGCGCGGCGCGCCTCCTCTGCGCGGATCTTGGTCAGCTCGTCGGGGGGAATGATCACGTGACCGAGGTCACCGCGGGATACGTGGCAAACAATGACCTTGTCGCCTCGCTTGACACATTTGGCAAGAGTACCGGCGCAGGCGATCTCGATATCGTCGGGATGGGCGCCAATGGCAAGAACGTTCATAAAATATCCTCCTTTTTGTAATAGGATTCTGTCTTTATTTTATCTCTTCCCCACCTTCGAGACAAGGGCACACAGTTGCGAAAAAGAGTAAAATAATCTACTTGATTTTTTTACTCACTTGTGGTATCCTATGGCTATGAAGCATTATTTCAGACACAAATTGCAAAATCTGATTGTGGTCAGCAAGGTCATCACCATCCATTATTTTGAGTTTGACAAAAATTTCCGTGCTGAGGAGGAGTCGCACGATTTCTGGGAATTGGTGTATGCCGACCGGGAAAGCATCGTTTGCACCGCAGACGACGTGGAGATCCCTCTATCCGAAGGGGAAATGCTGTTCCACAAACCGGGCACCCGACACGCTCTTTTTGCCAACGGCAGAAAAGCGCCCAACATGTGCATCGTTTCCTTCGAATGCAAATCGGAGGCTATGCGGTTCTTCGAGGATCGCCGTCTGCGCCCCGACAAAAGCTTCGTCCGCTTTCTGTACAACATCGTTGAGGAAGGCAAGCGAACCTTTGATATTCCCTTTTCCTCGCCCGAGTGTCGGCGTATGCGCCTTTTGGACAAGCCCACCCTTGGCGGCGAGCAGTTGATCAAGAATTACCTGGAGCTTCTTTTGATCAACCTGATGCGGTCGCTGACCGAAACACCGCGCGGCAACGAGACATTTTTGCACGAGAGCGAATTGGGAAACAAGCCCGTGGGAGAGGTGCTTCGGATCTTAAACGAGCACGTAGAGGAAAATCTTTCGGTAGACGAGATCTGCACCGCCGTTGGCTATAGCCGCGCCTACGTGTTTCGGGAATTCAAGGCGACCACGGGCAAAAGCGTTATGGCCTATTATGCTTCCCTCAAGATCGAACGAGCCAAGCAGCTTTTGCGCGAAGGCGAGCTTTCGGTACGACAAATCGCCGAACGCCTGCAATTCGACACGCCCAACTATTTTTCAAAGACCTTCAAACGGCATACGGGACATACCCCCACTGCCTATCAAAAACGGGTATTCACAAATGCAAAGCGACCATAACCCCTTGACTTTTTTCCCTACCGGTATTACAATGTTCATATCAACTATAACTGCACACGAGGTAGAATTATGGAACGAAATGTCGCAGATACACTGCTGATAAACGGAAGATTTCTCACGATGGAATCCGATGGCGCATCGGCCGATGCCATTGCCATCGAAAACGGACGCATCATCTACGTGGGAAATGTAGAAAAAGCAAAAGCCTTCGCAAACAAGGATACCAAGATCATTGACCTTGGCGGAAGAGTGGCCGCCCCCGGTCTCATCGACTGCCACACGCATCCCATGAGCTCCTTCGCACCTCGTTTTTGCTATTTGAACCTCAGCGGAAAAAACACGTCATCCTTGCAAAACCTTCTTGCGTGCATAAAAGAGGCCGCAAAAAATACGCCGCACGGTGAATGGATCGTCGGCCGAGGATTCGACGAAAGCAAATTTTCGGACGGCCCCATTCGTCTGACGGCAAAAATTTTGGACGAGGCCACCTCCGACCACCCCGTTTACATATCCCGCACCTGCGGACATATCGGCGTGGTAAATTCTCCGGCTATGGAGCGTTGCGGCTTCACCGATGAGGTGCAGAACCCCAAAACCGGCGGACACTTCTTCAGGGACGAAAACGGACATCTGACCGGTATGATCTCCGGCTCTGTTCTCGGCAAGATCCCCGTCCCCGCTCTCACTGAGGCACAGCGCAAGGCGGGAATGATTGACGGCGTACAAAAAGAGTATTTTTCAAAGGGCATCACCGCGACCGGTGAGATGGGATCCCGCGGAATCAGCTTCCAAATGCTTCAAAAGCTTGATATGGAAGGCAAACTGAAGC
>JAFYRH010000049.1 GCA_017559555.1 Clostridia bacterium | reverse complement strand
TGCCCTTGCCCGGCCTCTCGGCCTCATTCAGTGCGATCTCCAATTCGCTTCCGCAATATACGCTCTTCAAATAATTGGGTGTGATCAGCGGCATAAAGATCCCTGTTTCGGTAAAATCGAACAACACGCTCTGATCCTCGGCAAAAAAGCGACGGTCATTCTGCTTGCAGGGCAATCGAATGCCGCGGGATGCAGCAGAGATGAGTATTTGCAACAAAACGTCTCCCCCGAGCAGTACAAAAAATACACAGACGGCTTTGATAACGTCTACATCAATTATTTTGCCTCTGCCACCAACGAGTCGCACGCATTCGTCAAATGCGAGGCTTGTCAAGGCGAATGGGGTGGTTTCTTTGGACCTGAGCTTGGTTTGGCGGAAAAGTTGAGTGAGACCTTCCCCGACCAAACCTTTTTCATTATTAAATATGCTTGGGGCGGAACCAACCTTTATGAGCAATGGCGTTCACCGTCAAGCGGCGGAGAGGTCGGACCGCTCTACAACAGCTTTGTGGAATACACCAAGAACAGCTTGGAATATTTGACCCTCAAAGGCTATGACGTATCGGTTGAAGCGATGTGTTGGATGCAAGGCGAATCTGACTCGCTTGAAGAGCAACACGCCATTGATTACGAGGAAAATTTGAGCAACCTTGTAAGCGATATTCGCGCAGAATTTGCGCCCTACGCCTCCAATGACGGAATCGCTTTTGTGGATGCCTACATTGCCGCCACCATCTTTTGGAAGCATTATATCCGGCTTAATCAATCCAAACAAGCTGTTGCCGATTCTTCCACCATGAACGTGGTGATTGACACCCTCGAGCACGGACTTTCGGTAACAGAGGAACCCGCTGGAGAACCTGACATTGCGCATTACGATTCGCTCAGCGAAATCAAGCTTGGACACCTATTCGCAGAGCAATGTATATCCTTTTTTGACCCGATTGGGCGGGACTAAACCCAAGCCTCCCTTGTGTAAAGGGAGGTGCCGAGGAACGAGGCGGAGGGATTGTAAAAAATCAGAAAATCATGTCAAAACAATCCCTCAGTCAGCTTCGCTGACAGCTCCCTTTGCACAAGGGAGCCTTTGACATAAAACATTCTACTCTGACTTTTTGTCTGTTTTTTTCATCGACAAAGCCTATATGGAACCTCGCCACTATGGCGGAGTTTTCGTTATACAAAAAAACTCAGGATGGTATTTTCATCCTGAGTTTTTATGTAAAGCGCATATAGAAAAGAATCATTCGTAAGCATACTCCATATACGCTTTTGCGGCGAGATGCTCGTCGATGAGTTTTTGTATTCCCACCATATCTGTTGCCGAGGCAAAAATTTCGGGATAGTTGGTAGTAGCACCGTTGTAGATGTAATACGTGGATATGTACTTATCAAAATTGAAAAACTTGGAATTGGATCCCGAAGGGCTCAATGAGGGATCGTTGCAAAAATCGTAGGATTGCCCAACTGCCGACTGACCCGTGATAGCACAGTAAGTCATCAGCGTTGTAATATAGCCCGAAAGTTGGTTGGGATGATAACCGTCCTTGGCGCTTTTGGATACAACAAAGGTGTTCTTTTCGTAAACAAGGTTTGTTCCCGGAACTTGCGTTTTGCCGTCCAAAATATTCATAACAACACCGCCCCAATCTACAACAATAACACCGTCATTTGCAACTGTTTTGAGATTGTTGAGCGCAGTTGCGGCAAGCGTTGGCGTGCTGCCTATGGTGCCATAATTGGAGTAAGGCACAAGCACAACAAACTGCGCGTTGGGATTCGCCTCTTTAAAGAAGCTTGTGACAATTTCCATATCCAACAGGAATCGGTCGGAGGATGCCGCTCCCAGCTGAATGACGACATAATCAAAGAATTTATCGGTGAGGTATGCCTTGTGGTCTTCCCCGTCGCATCCGCGATTGGCAGAACAGTTGCCACCAAAAAGAGCATCGAGTGTGTGACCGCCAAACGTCCAGTTTGTCACCTCAACATTGACGCCTTTGGATTGACAAAGCTGATAGAAATAGCCCTTATCTCCGCTCCGCGATTTTTGCGTGAGATTGGTTTGCGACTTTTCGAGAACCGTTTGACCGTAGTATGTATAAGAATCTCCTATAAAAATGATCTTCTTGCCATCCAACGGATTGTCACAGCCGTCCTCATAATCGATAGAGCATATATCGCATTTACTATTGTCATCTTTGTCTATATGATTGTCACAACCATCTTCATAGTCGGTGGAACAGATATCACATTTACTGTCATCGTTTTTGTCGATATGGTTGTCACAACCATCTTCATAGTCAGCGGAACAGATATCACATTTACTGTCATCGTCTTTGTCGATATGGTTGTCACAACCATCTTCATAGTCGGTGGAACAGATATCGCATTTACTATTATCATCTTTGTCTATATGATTGTCACAACCATCTTCATAGTCGGTGGAACAGATATCGCATTTACTATTATCATCTTTGTCTATATGATTGTCACAACCATCTTCATAGTCAGCGGAACAGATATCACATTTACTGTCATCGTTTTTGTCGATATGGTTGTCACAACCATCTTCATAGTCAGCGGAACAGATATCGCATTTACTGTCATCGTTTTTGTCGATATGGTCATTGCAGCCGCTCATTTCGGTTTCGTTGGGTGTTGAAACCTCGATGGTTTCGTTCTCGCTTGTAAGCAGTTCGCCTTCCCAAAATTGTTGGATGTTGCAAGAGCAGATGCCAAATGCTACGAGAAAGCAAACCAAACATAGGATAATTTTGGTTGACATTTTGTTTTCCTCCTGAAATGATTTTTTGTTGTATGTTTTCTGTTTTTTTGCCGATAAAAAACGCCTTTATTTCATTATACCATATTACACGGACAAAATGTTGAAAAAATTGCATTTTTCATATTTTTTATGTAATCGCATTTCATCAAAATGCAAATTCTTGTTGCTTTTTGCCTTTGGTTGTGCTATACTGTTAGCGTAACTACTTTGTTTTGCAAAACAGGAGCATTTTATGGACTCTATCTTTTTTATATTTGAAATTATCGGTGTGATTGCGTTCTCGCTTTCGGGAGCGCTCACCGCTATGAAAAAAGAAATGGATATTTTTGGCGCGTGCGTGCTCGGTATGACCACCGCAATTGGCGGTGGCATCATTCGTGACTTGATTTTGGGAGTAACGCCTCCCTCGGCATTCCGTAACCCCTTGCAAGCGGTGCTCGGGCTTGCCATTCCCGCAATTACATACCTGCCGTTCATTCAAAAGCTCTTTGCACGCAACAAGCACAAGGTGCAGGCAGTCGCCTTGATGATTGCCGACGCGGTTGGTCTCGGTGTGTTCACCGTTGTAGGTGTGAATGCTTGCTTTGAAAACCTGCCCGACCCCAACTTTTTCACGGCTATCTTTTTGGGCGTCATCACCGGTGTTGGCGGCGGTGTTATGCGTGACGTTTTCTCGATGAATTTGCCCAAAATTTTTGTAAAGCATTTTTACGCTTGCGCGTCGATTGCGGGTGCCATTGTTGCATTCCTCATTCAAAAGTGTCTTGCCAATCCGCTTCTTGCCTATATTGCAGGTGCGGCAACGGTTATTGCCCTGCGCTTTTTGGCATCCTTTTTGCAATGGAATCTCCCTAAACCCAAATATCCCATCCAAGAGGAAAAATAATCATAACGACCCGTCAAACGGGTGATATGCACAAGGGCTAAAAGCCCAATATTACTAGCCAGCGGCGGGGTCCGCTGGCTTTTGCTATGCAAAAGCGATTCGCATAACCAAAAAGCCTTCCCCTTGAGGTAGCGGAGCGGCGCGAGCGAAATGAATGACAGTCCGGTGGACTGTCAAAACGTGAGCGTGACCGAGCCGCAGCGAGACAGGTG
>JAFYRH010000048.1 GCA_017559555.1 Clostridia bacterium | reverse complement strand
TCCCTTATCTATTTGGCTGCGGCACTAGGATTCGAACCTAGGAAATGACGGAGTCAGAGTCCGTTGCCTTACCGCTTGGCGACGCCGCAATTATTCACAACGCATATTATATCACAATGGTGGATATTTGTCAATATATTTTTCAAAAAATCTGCTTTTCTTTTTCTTCTACATATCGCATACTTGACAGTTTTCTTCTTTTGTGATACAATAAATTAACCCCGAAAGAAAGGAGTGTATAATGATGATAAAGCTTTACGGCTCGGCTTGCGGCACGGATATTTCGGCTCTCTCAAAAGAGATTCCCGAAGAGTGGCTCACCGCTTGGAATACCTCTCACAAGATTGGCAAAAACGAAAAAAACGCGCTTTTGAGTCTTTCGGCACTCTCTCTTTTGCATCGCGCGGGAGCGGATGGCACGCTTGCCTACGGCGAGAACGGCAGACCGTATTTTGAAGAACGCACCTGCGATTTTAGCATCACGCACACGCAAAACTACGTTTTTTGCGCCATCATTGAGGGAGAAGAACCCATGCGCATCGGCATCGATGCCGAAGACTTGGGGCGCCCCGATTTTTCAAACCTTGAAGAAATGGTGGCTCGATGGTTTGGGGAGAACGAGCAATCTGTCTTTTTGGCATCCCCCACAAAAGAGACCTTTCTCCGCCTTTGGACGCGCAAAGAAGCCTACGTCAAATACACGGGCGAGGGACTAAAAGTCCTTTCCAAAATCGACACCGTCTCCCTTGAAACCCAAGGAGATATCCGCTTTTTCGACTACCGCGAGGGGGATATTCTCCTATCCGTCTGCGCTCCGCGCGGAACAGAGGCTCCGCAAAAAGTACAAATAAAAGAGAAGGAGTGAGTTTGAAGCTCACTCCTTTTTGCATTTTTTGGAAGATGGTAACCAGTTCTGTGTCAACAGACCAAGTAACAGTGTGGGGAATGCTATCAATTACAACTTTGGATGTTACTTCGAAGTCTGCAGGAGTAACATATTTATCTGAGTAGAGGATGTAAACGTAGTCGGCTGCTGCTTCAGCATCATATACTGGTTCATCGGGGGTGATAGGGGGATTGGGGGGTTAAGAGGGATACCAATATTCGCATTCTTTTATTGCGTTTTCAAATGCTTTTTTGATGCCTTTGGAAGTTGCACAGTTGCTATCACAGAGGCATTGTTTCAACAACGCACCAACTTGATCACGAGCCATAGCAGAGCCTACAAAGGCAGGCGTGGTAAAGTAAGCATCTGCTTGCTCCATGCAAACCTTTGCACTCAATGCTGCAATGTTGTTACCGCCGTTTGCTTTGTTAAGAAAGTTTGCATAAACGGGGTGGTCCTCAACGGACTTGATTACGGGAACGTAGCCGGAAGCCATGGAAAACTCAGCTTGGAAGCCAACGTTGGTGGTGAGGAATTTCACAAACAGCCAAGAAGCAAGAACTTCGTCCGGGTTGCTATCCTTAAAGATGCAAAGGGAAGGACCTTGCGAAATAACCTTGGGAGAATTGGGATCTACCTGAGGAACAGTTGTAATACCAACCTCAAAATAAGAGCGGTGATAGTTTGCACCTGCAGAAGAAGCAATGCACATATAACATTTAACCGAGTCGGAATTTGTTTGGGTGAAAAGGGTGGAAGTGTACGTACTACCATTGAGGTCTTGTGTGGTTACGTAGCCTTTTTGATACCAATCGCGGAAACGAGCAACAAACTCGCGGTTGGTTTCATTGTCGAATAGGTAGTGATTGCCGGTTGAGCTGGTGTAGGGCGAGCCTAATTGTTTGCACATATTGATAAACCAATTTGATTCGGAGTCATAGCCGAGAGGAATGCAGTTGGGATCGATTGCCTTAATTCTAGCGCAAAGAGCTTCAAGCTCATCCCAAGTGGTGGGGGGAGTAAGGCCGTGCTCGTTGAAGAAGTCAACATTGTAGTAAAGAACCTCGGT
>JAFYRH010000047.1 GCA_017559555.1 Clostridia bacterium | reverse complement strand
TCCGGCACAACGGGATTTCCCAAGGGCGTTATGCTTACGCACTATAACGTGGTCAACAACGGTAAATATATCGGCGACCATATGGATCTTTCTACGGCTGACCGTATGATGATTCAAGTTCCCATGTTCCATTGCTTTGGCATGGTGCTCTCAATGACAGCATCTATGACACACGGTGCAACGATGATGCCGCTGCCGTATTTTTCTCCCAAACCGGCTCTGGCTTGTGTTCATAATGAACACATCACAGCATTTAATGGTGTTCCTACGATGTTTATTGCAATGATGGAGCATCCCGACTTTGCAAAAACCGATTTTTCTTATATGCGCATAGGTATTATGGCAGGCTCGAACTGTCCTGCAGACCTGATGAAAAAGGCGACCGAAGTCATGAATATGAAGGAAATCGTCTCTGTTTACGGTCAAACCGAGGCTTCTCCCGGATGCACGATGAGTTCTTATTATGATTCGTTGGAGGTTCGTACTGAGACGGTCGGTAGCGCTTTTGCAAACGTGGAATGTAAAATTATCGACCCCGAAACCGGTCTTGATTGTCCCGACGGTGTTAACGGTGAGTTCGTGGCTCGCGGATACAACATTATGAAGGGCTACTACAAAATGCCGCAGGCAACCGCATCGGCTATCGATGCCGACGGTTGGCTCCACACGGGAGACCTCGCTTGCCGAGACGAAAACGGCAATTATCGCATCACAGGACGCCTCAAGGATATGATTATTCGCGGCGGTGAGAATATTTATCCCAAGGAAATCGAAGAGTTCATCTATACTTGTCCCAAGGTCAGCGACGTGCAGGTTATCGGTGTTCCCGACGAAAAATACGGCGAGGAAATTATGGCTTGCGTAATCCTCAAGGATGGCGAAAGCATGACCGAAGAGGAAATGAAGGCCTTTGTAGGAGCAAGCATGGCGCGCCACAAGGTGCCCAGATACGTTGACTTTGTTGACAAATTCCCAATGAATGCCGCAGGCAAGATCCTCAAGTACAAGATGCGTGAGGAAGCGGTTGAAAAATTGGGACTGAAAAAAGGATGATGTACAATGATTGACAACAAATTTGAAGTAATTGATGCGCATTGCCACATTTATCCCGAAAAAATCGTTGATAGAGCAGTTGCGGGAACAGATGCTTTTTATTCGACCAAAGCGGCTTGCCGCGGTGTTACCGAGGAGCTTTTAGAGATAGGCGACCGCGTGGGGATCGACCGTTTTGTGGTGCAATCGGTGGCAACAACACCGCACCAAGTGGAACGCATTAACTCTTTTATTGCCGCAGAGGTAGCAAAAGCTCCCGAACGTTTTGTAGGTCTTGGTTCGGCACACCCCGATTGCGAAGATCAGGATGCCGTTATCGAGCAAATAAAGACGTTAGGACTTCACGGCATCAAAATTCATCCCGATATTCAAGGCTTTGCTATTGATGATGCTCGTATGATGCGTGTTTACGAGCTTTGCGAGAGGGAAGGATTGGTTGTCTTGATGCACACGGGCGATTATCGCTATGATTATTCCAATCCCAACCGTCTTTTGCCGGTACTCAAGGCGTTCCCAAAGCTGACGGTCATTGGTGCGCACTTTGGCGGATGGTCGATTTGGGAGGATGCTTCGCGTGTTCTGTGCGAGTATCCCAATCTGTTTGTGGATTGCTCGTCCACATTCCCGTTTGCAAACGGCGATTTGGAACTTGGCGAGAGACTGATCCACCGCTACGGAGCGGATCGCGTTATGT
>JAFYRH010000046.1 GCA_017559555.1 Clostridia bacterium | reverse complement strand
TCAAGACGGCTCTCGTAGAGCTTGCCTGCGGCATGGTTTTCGAATGCGGTAACGTAAGGAGGCAAGATCTTAATACCACCCGAACGGCGCGCGAGGTCCCAGTCTTTACCCGCGCCGATGTGGTCCATAAGGGATTGATAGTTATAGTGGGTAACAACACCGATGGTAGTGATGTCGGAGTTGACCATGTTGGAAAGCGGAAAGTCAATGAGTCGGTAGCGGCACGCAAAGGGAATGCTCGCCGTTGTGCGACGACGCGTCATTTCGGGAAATCCTTGGTCTTGCTTGTTAGAAAAAATCAAACCTGCAACTGTCATAGTCCTCTACCTCCTTAAGATTCGGAGAGCATCGCGCCCGGGGCAACGATCTCACCTGCTTTTACGGTAACGTCGGCACCAACAACGGCAATCTCGGCACCGCTCTCGCGGGATGCGCCAACAGTTGCCTTTTTGCCAACGGTTACCTTTTCGTCAAGAATGGAATAACGAACGGTGGCACCCTCTTCGATGGTGACGTCGTTCATAATAACGCTATCTTCTACAACGGCACCCTTGCCAACAATAACGTGAGCACCCAGCACGCTGTTTTTTACTGTGCCGTAAATTTGACAACCTGCGGTTACAGATGCATTCTCAACAACCGCTCCATTTGCGATGTATTGCGGGGGTTGTGCCGAGTGGCGGCTGTAAATTCTCCAGGATTCGTCAAGAAGAGAGAACGCGGGTTTCTCTCCCAAAAGATCCATGTTTGCTTCCCACAGGGAGCTGATGGTTCCAACGTCTTTCCAATACCCTTCAAAGGAATAAGACATCATCTTTTCACCTGCTCCCAACATATTGGGAATGATGTTTTTACCAAAGTCGTTGGCAGATTCGGGGTCGTCGTTGTCGGCTTTGAGGTATGCCTCAAGCTTGTCTTTTGTGAATACGTAAATACCCATAGAAGCCTTTGTGCTATCGGGATTTTTGGGTTTTTCGGTAAATTTGAAGATGGAACCGTCCTCACGGGTGCTCATAATGCCAAAACGGCTGGCTTCTTCAAGCGGAACGTCAAGAACAGCAATGGTACAAGCGGCACCGCTCTTTTTGTGTTCTTCGAGCATTTTTGCGTAGTCCATTTTGTAGATGTGGTCGCCCGAAAGAATGAGCACGTATTTGGCATCGTAACGGTTGATAAACTCCATATTTTGCCAAATAGCGTTTGCTGTTCCGCGGTACCAATCGGCACCGCTCTGCCCTTGATAGGGTGCGAGAATTTGAACACCGCCAAAACGACGGTCAAGATCCCATGCGAGTCCGTTGCCGATATACTCGTTGAGGAGCAAGGGACGGTATTGGGTGAGAACACCTACGGTATCGACACCCGAGTTGATGCAGTTGGAAAGAGGAAAATCAATGATGCGGTATTTGCCGCCGAACGAAACTGCCGGTTTTGCGGTTTTTTGGGTAAGTGCGTAAAGTCTGCTGCCTTGTCCTCCGGCAAGAAGCATGGCAACACATTCTTTTTTCTTAAACATGGTGCGCGTTTCCTCCTTAAAAGAATTTATGTTAATGTTTTTGGTTTTCGGTTTTGGGGGAGAGTGTGTGGGAATTTATTTATTTTTGCTAACGCATATTGCGAAACAAAACCTCTGTATGTCATCTCTGAGAAGGCTGATTGTTTGCTTTGTGGTATGCGTTTGTTTTTTTCGGGATGTCGAGGGCGCCATCCCCTACCACAAATTTTAAAATTTTCCGTAGGGGCGATTCACGAATCGCCCGTTTTTGTTCACGATATGCGTTTGTTTTTTTCGAGATGTCGAGGGCGCCATCCCCTACCGGTTGATTTTTTGTGTGTGAAAATTTGTTCGTTTTCTCGGGACGCCCAGGAGGTCGTCCCCTACAAAAAAATTTTAAACTTTTCCGTAGGGGCGAACTGTGTTCGCCCGTCTTTATGCACGATAAGCTGCTCGTTTTCGGGCGATTCGTGAATCGCCCCTACAAATTGATCTCTTAACTCTTCACTTTGCACTTCTTCAGCACCACCGCGCCCATGGGGGGCAAGGTGATGGTAACGGCGTGTTTGTAGC
>JAFYRH010000005.1 GCA_017559555.1 Clostridia bacterium | reverse complement strand
GCGGCAATCATTTTGGGCGGTATTAAGCGTATCGGTAAGGTAGCTTCCATGCTCGTGCCCTTTATGTCCTTGCTTTTCATCGTTATGGCACTTGTTTCCACAGTTGCACATGCAGATAAAATCGGCAGCGCATTCGGTATGATTTTTGGCAACGCATTCAACTTCAAAGCTGCAGGCGGCGGTATCTTCGGTTACGCATTTGCACAAACCATTAAAAAGGGTATGGCACGTGGCGTATTCTCTAATGAAGCAGGACTTGGTTCTTCTGTTATCGCGCACTCCGCATCTGAGACCAAAGAGCCCGTTAAGCAAGGCTTGTGGGGCGTTTTTGAAGTATTCTTCGATACCTTTATCATTTGTACCTTCACCGCATTGATGATGCTGACCACCGTTGACGTGAGTGCACTTACGGGTGCCGAGGGTGACACCGCAATGGCACTTGCTATGTTCTCGGACAACTTTGGTGCGTTCGGAACTATCACATTCTCTACTATTTTGCCCCTGTTCGCATTCACCACTATTATGGCTTGGTCTTACTATGGCGAAAAGGCAACCGCATTCTGCTTCCAATGGCTTGGCGAAAAGGGACAAAAAATCGCAGTTGTTGCATTCAAGGTCATCTATGTTCTCCTTATTGTGGCTTCCGCCGTTATCGAGAGCGACCTGCTCTGGAACATCTCCGATACCGCAAACGGTTTGATGGCAATCCCCAACCTCATCGCTCTTATCGCAATGAGCGGTCTTGTTTGGAAGATCACCAAGAACTATTACGACCGCCAAAAGGGAATTGACGTAAAGCCGATGCTTTCCGCATACCCCGAACTGAATGAAGAATTTGAAAAAGAAATCTAAATAAACAAAAACAAGGGATAGCGAATTTGCTATCCCTTGTGTGTTTTTTACTTGTTTTCAATTCTTGCAATCATTTGCTTACCGATTGCCGCAACGTGGCGGAGTGCCTCGGGAACGAGCTCATCGGGGAAGCGGTTGTAGAAATATCCGCCGATTTCAAAATTGAGAGTACCCTCGTAATTGATATCGCGGAGAGCATCGGCAATATCATTCCAATTCATCGGCTTATCAAAATCATAGGGAGCGGAGTGGTTGTCGCGTTTGCCGTCAACCTCATGAGCGTGAATGAGCTTGACTTGACTGCCAAGCTTGCGAATAGCGCCTGCAGGGGTATCATTGGTGTCGCCGCCTGTGAGGACAAAGTGACCGAGGTCGGGGCAAGCGCAGAAGCAATCGGGATCGATCATGTTGATGTATTCAAGGATTTCTTCGGGACGAGAGCATACGCAGGGGCGAATAATGCTTTGCGCATCCATACCCCACATGTTCTCCATACCAACCTTTACGTTGTACATTTTGAGGTAGGGAACAAGTTCCGAGAAGAATTCTATGTTCAACTTGCGGCATTCCTCAAGTTGTTCATCAAACAATCTGCCGCGAATGTTCAGGGGATGAATAACAATATAGGGAGCACCGCGAACGCTCGTTGCAATAATGGCATTGATAGTGGTTTTGATCATTTCCGCGCGCAATTCACCGGTATATACGCCAACAGGACCAAAAGCGGCGTGGGTTTGACCAATGGTGATGCCTGCCTCATCGGCATATTTGCGAATTTCGGAGTAGTATGCAATGACTTCTTCCTCACTTCTTTTCGAGTTGGGACGAGCATCCATTTGCTCGCGATTGCCGATCCAGTCGTCAATATTGTAATCAGCCGCCATAATGCCGGCATCTCTCATCATTTCAAACATCTTTTTTGCACCAAAACGAGCTTCCAAAGACCAAGTGCTAACGCTTACTAACATAATTCAATCCTCCAAATGTTATTTTGTGTTTTCAAATCGATCAATCATATGTTTACCGATGGTAGCCAAATGGCAAAGTGCCTGTGGAATCTTTTCATCGGGAATATTTTCAAAGTATTTCGGGCCAATTTCAAAATTGAGAGTTCCCGTGTAGTGGATATCGCGCAAGGCATCCACGATATCATCCCAGTCCATACTGCCAAAGGTATAGGGAATATTATGGGAATCTTCATGCTCCTTGACCTCGTGTGCGTGAATGATTTCGACAGTGCCGCCAAGCTTGCGCAGAGCGCCGCCAACGGTGTCGCCCGTATCGTTGCCCGTTAGGGCAAAGTGACCGAGGTCGGGGCAGGAACAAAAATGCTCGTCACCAAGCTCCTCTATCAAAGAAAGAATTTCTTCGGGGCGCGAACAAACACTTGCGTGAATCTTTTTCTCTTTGTCAAAAGCCCACATATTTTCAATGCCAATCTTGACGTCGTATTTTTCAAGATCGGGTAACAAAGAGCGGAAAAAATCCAAGTTGCGAGCGCGGCAAGCGTCCGCTTCCATATCATAAATTCGACCTGCTGTTTTGATGGGGTGAATGACAATGTGACGGCAATGGAGCAGATGTGCCTGCAGAATGTTTTTGCGTGTTACCGCAAGATACAAGTCGGGGTGATTGGCATACCCGGGTGTGCCAAAAACGGCGTGCGTTTGCCCAACGTACAAACCAATAGAGTGAATGTACTCATACATTTCGGTGTAGTACCGACACAGCTCGTCCTCGCTCATTTGGTAGGCATTGGTAGAGAAGAAATCCTCGGCGGTGGCACAACGGTCGTCTATGTTGTAGTCAAGCGCATCAAAGCCGGCATCTTTTATCATCGCAAAGGCTTTTCGATAGCCAAATCGATTTTCTAAATACCGCGTGCTAATACTCAGCTTCATCCCGTCACCTCCACCGTTTTTTACTATTATAACACTCAAAGGAGAGAGTGTCAATAGAATACAGATATAAAATATTAAAGAAATCTTTTCAAACACAGTTGACAAACGAGAAAAGTTATGCTATACTACATAAGAATGACGATGACGAAGAATGCCATGGCAGAAAGTCTTACAGAGAGTGCGCGGTTGGTGCGAGCGCATAGGGAGTAAGTCTTGGGGATCACTTTTGAGTCGGTGCAGCGAAGGGAAGTGCTTTTTGGTAGTTGCATCCGTCCGCCCGCGTTAAGGGTTACGGGAATTTTCTCCCAAGAGTGCGCCGCAAGGCGAAAGTGAGTGGTACCGCGGAATCTTCCGTCTCACAGCAAGTGTTGCTGTGGGGCGTTTTTTGTTTCGCGGCAAAAAAACAGTAAAACAATCCGCAAGGATAGAAAATAACGGAGTTTTAAGAAAATGGCAAAGGATTACACAAGTTCATTAAATCTGCCCACAACCGAATTTCCCATGCGTGCGGGTCTTCCGCAACGCGAGCCCGAAATGCTCAAGTATTGGGATTCTATCGACCTGTACAATGCAATGCAGGAAAACAGCAAGGATAAGCCGCTCTATATTCTGCACGACGGCCCTCCTTTCTCCAACGGTAATATTCACATGGGTCACGCGCTCAACAAAATTCTCAAGGACTTCATCAACAAGTCTCATGCGATGTCCGGCTATCGCGTACCCTTTACTCCCGGTTGGGATAACCACGGCATGCCCATCGAGTCTGCTATCATCAAGCAGAACAAGCTCAACCGCAAGAGCATGTCCATTCCCGAGTTCCGCTCTGCTTGCCACAAGTTTGCACAAGACTTTGTTGATAAGCAAAAGGAACAATTCATTCGCTTGGGCGTCACTGCCGATTGGGAACGCCCCTATTTGACTATGGATAAGTCCTTCGAAGCACGCGAAATTCGCGTATTCGGAGAAATGTATAAAAAAGGCTACATCTACAAGGGACTCAAGCCCGTTTATTGGTGCCCGAGTGATGAAACCGCATTGGCAGAAGCAGAGATCGAGTATCAAACCGACCCCTGTACCTCTATCTACGTTAAGTTCCAAGTAAAGGATGACCAAGGCAAGCTCGCAAACCTCTGTGATCTTTCCAAGACCTACTTCATCATTTGGACAACCACCACATGGACTCTGCCCGGCAACCAAGCAATCGCGCTCAACCCCGAGGAGAGCTATGTAATCGTTAAGGCTGACAATGGCGAATGCTACATCGTAGCAGAAGCGCTTTGCGGCAAGACCATGCTTGAGGGCGGTATTGAGAACTATGAAGTTCTTGACCGTCGCGCAGGTAAGGACTTCGAATATATGACCGCACAACATCCTTTCCTTGACCGTGACAGCCTTGTGGTTGTTGCTGATTACGTTACCATGGAAAGCGGTACCGGTTGCGTACACACCGCAGGCGGCTTTGGTGCCGACGATAACGTTACCTGCCGTCGTTACGGACTTCCTCCGCTCGTTCCCGTAGATGACAGAGGTTACCAAACCGAAGAAGCAGGCAAGTTCGCGGGCTTACGTTACGACAAATCCAACGAAGCAATTCTTGCAGATATGAAGGAGACCGGTGCGCTCTTCGCATCCGCAGAGATCGAGCACGAGTATCCTCACTGCTGGAGATGTAAGAATCCCATCATCTTCCGTGCAACTCCTCAATGGTTCTGCTCGGTCGATGCTTTCAAGAATGAAGCCGTAGAGGCTTGCGAAAATGTAGAATGGCTCCCTGAGTGGGGCGGAGACCGCATCAAGCAAATGGTTCGTGAAAGAGCCGATTGGTGCATTTCCCGTCAACGCCATTGGGGTCTGCCCATTCCCGTATTCTACTGTGATTGCTGCAAGAAGCCCATTTGCAACGACGAGACTATCGAAAGCGTAGCAAACCTCTTTGCAGAGAACGGCTCCAACATTTGGTATGAAAAGAGCGCGGCAGAACTCCTTCCCGAAGGTTTTGTATGTCCCGAGTGTGGCGGCAAGACCTTTACCACCGAAACCGACACCCTTGACGGTTGGTTCGATTCCGGTTCCTCTCACTTTGCAGTAATGGAGAACAACCCCGAGCAACGTTGGCCCGCAGATATGTATCTCGAAGGTGCTGACCAATACAGAGGTTGGTTCCAATCCTCTCTCTTGACCGCAGTTGGTTCCACAGGAAACGCACAAGCGCCTTATAAGACCGTTCTGACCCACGGTTGGGTTGTTGACGGTGAAGGTAAGGCAATGCACAAATCCTTGGGTAACGTTATTGTTCCTGCGGATATCGTTGCAAAATACGGCTCCGACCTTGTTCGTTTGTGGGTAGCATCCTCCGATTATCGCGTAGACGTTCGCGTTTCCGATGTTATCTTCAAGCAACTCTCCGATGCTTACCGCAAGATTCGTAACACCGTTCGTATCCTCATTGCAAACCTTAACGATTTCAATCCCGATACCGATGCCGTTGCATTCGATGACCTCTTTGAAATCGACCGTTGGGTCATTTCCGCAATGAACGATCTTACCAAAACCGTTAAGACCGCATACGACACCTACGAATTCCACGTAGCATATCACGCAATCAATAACTTCTGCACAACCGAGCTCTCCAAGCTCTACGTAGATATCACCAAGGATCGTGTATACACCGGCAAGACCACCGGTGCACCCCGTCGTAGCGCACAAACCGCAATGTACTTTGTTCTTTCCGGTTTGGTTCGCCTGCTTGCTCCCATCATCTCCTTCACTGCAGAAGAGATGTGGCAAGCAATTCCTCACAAGGCAAGCGATAAGTGCGAGAGCGTATTCCTCAACGATATGCCTGCATACGATGAGGCTCTTTGCTTCTCTGACATTGCAGAAAAGTGGAACAAGCTCTTTGAACTCCGTGACGACGTTATGAAAGCGCTTGAGATCGCCAGAGCAGAGAAGCTGGTTGGTAAGTCTCTTGAAGCAAAGATCACCGTTTACACCAAGGACGAAGAAGTGCTTGCACTCCTCAACTCCTTTGGTAGTGAACTCACCACCGTATTTATCGTTTCGGGCGTTAAGGTTGAATCCTGCGATGCTCCCGAGGCTGCTTACTGTGGCGAAGAAAGCCAACTCGCAGTACTCGTAGAGCCTGCCGACGGTTGCAAGTGTGACCGTTGCTGGAGCTTCTCCACTGAGGGCGAGGACGATGGCGAGGGTGGATTTATCTGCGCTCGTTGCCGCGACATTTTGAAATAATTTTGACTTTGGATGGGAAGGGACTCTTTGCAAAAAGCGTCCCTCCCCAAACCTATCTTTCCCTAAAAAAGAGAAAGGAGAATTCTATGACCGTTATTTTAATTGCCGTCATTGCGGCGGTTATTGGTCTTGACCAACTTACCAAATGGCTCACGGTTGTCAATTTGGCGGAGTATGAATCTTTCCCCTTGTGGCAGGACGTGCTTCACTTTACCTATGTCAAAAATACGGGCATGGCATTTGGAATGCTCAAGGATCACCGCTGGGTATTTATGGTTTTTTCTACCATTGCAATCGTAGCATTAATCGTTTATTTGCTCTGCTTCCGTCCTGAAAGCCGTTGGATGCAAGTCTCTATGGCAATGATCATCGGTGGCGGCATTGGCAATATGATCGACCGCATCTTCTTGGGATACGTAGTTGATTTTATCGATTTTACCCTCATCAACTTTGCGGTGTTTAACGTTGCAGATTCTTTTGTTTGCATAGGCGCGGGAATTATGATTCTTTGTCTCGTGCTCGATTTAATCAAAGAGATCAAGCTTGAAAAAGCCCAAAAGGCAGAGGAAAAGAGTGATGTCGATGTGGAATAACGATGCCGAAGCCAATGTTTTGTGCTTTGTGGCACAAGCAGAGGATAAAGGCACACGTCTGGATCAATTTGTTGCCACTTGTGCAGAACTGACACGTTCTGCCGCCGCAAGACTCATCGAAGAGGGAGCGGTTACCGTAAACGGCAAAACGGTGGCAAAAAACTATAAGCTCAATAAAGGAGACGCGGTAGAAGTGACTCTTCCCGAGCCCGAAGCCTCCGAGGCTCTGCCCGAAAATATTCCCCTGGATATCGTTTTTGAGGATGATGATATCATCGTTGTAAACAAACCCATTGGAATGGTCGTGCATCCTGCCGCAGGTAACCCCACGGGAACGCTTGTCAATGCACTGTTGTATCATTGCGGAACGTCTCTTTCGGGTGTTGGAGGGGTGATTCGCCCCGGCATCGTGCACCGTATCGATAAAGATACGAGCGGTCTTTTGGTCGTTGCCAAAAATGATGAAGCACATCTTGCACTTTCCGCACAACTCAAAGGGCATCACATTAGCCGCATCTACACCGCAATTGCGGTGGGGAACTTCCGTGAGGAAAGCGGCACCGTCGATGCCCCCATCGGACGTCACCCCGTCGATCGCAAAAAGATGGCAGTCATCCACAATAGCGAATTGCGCTCACGCGATGCCGTTACGCATTGGTCGGTTCTTGCACGAGGAGAGGCAGACGGAAATAATTTCACGCTTTTACGTTGTCAGCTCGAAACGGGACGCACCCACCAAATCCGCGTGCACATGGCATCGGTTGGGCATCCGCTCCTTGGGGACACCGTTTACGGTGGAGCCAATACACGTTTTGAAAGCCGTCACCGTTCTTCCATCATCGGTCAATGCCTGCATGCAGGAGAGCTCCGCTTGACCCATCCGCGCACGGGTGAGGAAATGCAATTTTTCGCCCCCATGCCGCAAAATATGCAACACGTAGTGGATATTTTATTTAAAAACAACGAAAATTTGGAGGAATGAATATGAAAAAAACAGTTGCTGTTCTGCTTCTAACCATTCTAACAATGGCATTACTTCTTTGCGGTTGTGATGCAAATATTCAAAAAGAGGAAACTCCCATAATCAGAAAGACTGAAATCCGCGAAGATGATAAAAGTGTAACCGTTGTTTATGAGGATGGTTATGAGCTTTCCTACCTTTTTACACAACCCATCGAAACCTTTGTCGAGAAGGGAGTCACTCGTACCGCGCGTGCTATCGGATCTGCTTATGCGTATTATGTCGACTTCACCCAGAGTACAAACCCCTTTGCGAGTGTGGCAGGAGCAGAGGATTATTCTGTAAGTGTTGATGGGGAAGGAGATATTGTTGTTTCCGGTGAAGCGTTTATCGGTAATGCTTCTATGTCCGAATTGCAAACGCAATCGAACAGAGTAGAGCGTTATTTTGAAAAGGACGGAAAAAAGTACGTTGATTATTCCGTCGATCTGCTAACGATTTGTCACCAAAAAACAAAGCTGATAGATCTTGCAACAGGTTATGAAGAGGAACCTTATGATAATATTTCCGATTTTGGATTTCGAAAATTCGAAGCTCTCGAAGCGGTTATTCTTCCCGTATCTATCAAAAAGGTTGGCAAAAAGGCATTTGAGGATTGTCCTCAATTGACAACCGTTTACTATTTTGGTACCGAAATCGAGTGGCAAAGTGTAGAGCTTGTTGCTACCGAAACCAAAACCATTGACGAAGACAAAAATGAAACGGTTGAGGTCATCGAAAATGATCTTGCAAGGTGTACCGTGTATTTTTATTCCGAAGATGCTCCCACTGCTACGGGCAACTATTGGCATTTTGTTAACGGTGTTCCCGTCGCATGGTAAAGGTTAACGAAAAGAGGAGACTGTGAAATGAAAAAACTTTTGTTGGTTATTCTATGTTTGACAGTTTTATTTTCTTCAACATCGTGTGATTTTCGTTATGTTAGCAGCTACAAAGCCCTCGGACTTGTCCGTAGCGAAATGGGCGATCGTGGCAGCGTAAAGTTCGGTAGATTAGATGGAACCGTGGTCCTCAAACTGAAAATGAGTGGTACGGGACTTGAAAACTCCATAGGATGCAAAGCAACCCTTGATGAGGGCGAAATCAACGTTTACTACGATATTTTCGGCGTAAAAGAGTTTCTTTCTAACCTCAAAGCAGGCGAGAGCATCGACGAGCGTCGTGGCTATATAGAAAGCGGACATAGAGTCTACATTATTATCGAAACCGTCACCCCCGCAAAGGGAAGTGTGGAGATCGACCTCCGCAAATAAAAAGAAAGAACCTAACTCCAAAACGAGTTAGGTTCTTTTTCTATGTCAGTCGACAACTTGCTTATATATTTCATTCTTTGCAACACCTCTGTCGCGTGCCACCTGCTTAATAGCATCCATTTTTGCCATACCGCCATCGATGTAATGCTGAACGTGAGAGGGAACGTCCATCGCATCCCAAAAGTTCGAGGAGACAGCATCCTTTGCTCCTTCAACCACAAGAACGTACTCACCGCGAGGACTTTGTTCTTTGTAGTATGCCACCGCTTCACCGACTGTCATGCGCAAAATTTCTTCGTGCGCTTTGGTCAATTCGCGGCAAATCGCAAGGCGACGGCCCTCGCCAAAGGCGCGCGCAAAATCATCAAGCGTTGCCTGGAGTTTATGGGGAGCTTCGTGAAAAAGCATGGTTCTTGTTTCATTGGCAAGAGCCGAAAGATGCGCACGGCGTTCTGCCTTGTTTACCGAGAGAAAACCCTCAAAGGTAAATCTACCCGTAGGGAGACCCGAAAGAGTCAGTGCTACAATCGAAGCCACGGGGCCGGGAACAGAGGTCACGGAAATGCCGCGTTCTGCACACAAGGCAACCATATCCTCACCGGGGTCGCTGATGGCAGGCGTGCCCGCATCGGTAATGAGCGCACAACTCTCACCGGCTTCGAGACGTGCCGCAATCTGCTCGCCACGTTCGCGCTTGTTGTGCTCAAAATAGGAGACCATCGGCTTCGAAATGCCAAGGTGTGTGAGTAGTCGCATCGAATTGCGCGTATCCTCAGCGGCAATAAAATCCACCTCGGAGAGCACCTTGATCGCTCTCTCCGAAAGGTCCGCCAAGTTCCCAATCGGGGTTGCAACCAGATAAAGCGTGCCCGAAAGCACGCGATTTTTTTCTTTTGCACGGTCTTCAAGATTTTTTATAGAACTCATAAGCTTCCTCACTCATTATTTTCTTGGGTGCAACACATTTTGTTCGTCATAAAATCGCAAAGGATTTTTTCTTCGCCAATTTTCTCGCTTTTGCCGTGGATGATCCGTATAACGAGAGCGGTAATTGCAGCGACTATCAAAGCAATCAGTGCGATCGGTATGACGAGGATGTAAGCAAAGACTGTCAGAATTTTATCCCAAAGAGTTTCCTTTTTTGCAGGGCGGGTATGCCACGGTATCGTTTCTATTGTTCCCTGAATAACAGAGCCACCATCCTCATTAACCGATACGCTTGCGCGATAGACAACTCTGCCACCTTTATTGCTTTCAAGGTCCAAGTCAAATCCATTTTCGGTTTGTTCAATCCCTAATTTTGCTTGAACTGCGGTTTCAGAAAGTCTTGAAATGAACTCATCGGGCGTCGACAAAGAGGAAAATGAATAGATTTTCTGCGCTTTGGCTTTCTTTTTCATATTCGTTTTCCGTCCTTTCGTTATTCTTTGCTTTTTTGAATGTATCTTTTGGATTAAAGTAAAATATCCTTCTGTATGTCATCCTGAGCGTAGTCGAAGTTTTTCTGAGCGAGGAGCGAGGAAAAACCAAGGCGCCAAAGCGCCGCAGGGATCTCCGAACGAATTTGGGTGGCTTGCCAAGGCAAATGTAACATTCCATCAATAAGCCACCAAGAGTTGTTACGAGATCCCGCTTCGGCTAAAAAGCCTCGCGCTTCTGCGTCGCTATTCGCTCCACAGAAGTTCGACTTCGCTCAGGATGACAGGTTGATTTGTTACTTTGCTGTTGTTCAAGTGAAGGTACACTATATTCTTTTCTATTCTACCACAATTCTCCCTCATTTGCAACCCCCTTTATCAATTTTCTCGTGTTTTGCATACACTGTAACAGAACGAGAACAGGGGAGGACATTATGGCAATCAAGATATACATCGACCAAGGGCACAATCCCGAGGCACCGAATGGGGGAGCAGAGGGGAACGGACTGCGAGAGCAGGACATCACATACCGCGTCGGGCAGGAGCTTGCAACGCTCTTGCGAGCGGATGGAGACTATGAAGTCCGCCTTTCGCGCCCGACCCCCACATCCTCGCTTGGCACGAGCAACTCCACAAGCTTGCGCGCCCGCGTGGAGGATGCCAACGCGTGGGGAGCGGATTATTTCATCAGCATTCACACAAATGCCTCATCCAATCCCGATGTAAGCGGAACCGAAGCGTTTGCCTACTCCGCGCCCTCGCGTGCCTTTTCATTGGGCGAGGATATTATCAGAGGCATTACCGATGTCACGGGATTGCGCGATAGAGGTATGAAAGTCCGTCCGGGACTGTACGTTCTTCGT
>JAFYRH010000004.1 GCA_017559555.1 Clostridia bacterium | reverse complement strand
GCTTTTATTTATCAAACGACGGGTTGATTGCGTAGAAATTTTTGCTGTTGAGGTTATCTTGCGCGATTCTCAAGGCGTCTCCAAAGCGTTGATAGTGCACGATTTCACGCTCACGCAGGTAGCGCAAGGGGTCACGCACGTCGGGGTCATCGCACAGGCGAATGAGGTTGTCGTAGGTCACGCGCGCCTTTTGCTCGGCTGCCAGGTCCTCGTTGAGGTCGGCAATGACGTCGCCCTTGATGCCAACGTATTTCATATCAAAAGGCACACCTGCCGCCGCTACGGTGTAAATGCCCGTGGTATGATCTACAAAATAAGGGGCAAAAGGAGAATTGGCGATCTCTTCCTCGGATGCGTTGCGCGTCAGTTGATAAAGAATTGCGGCTACCATCTCGAGGTGGGCGAGTTCTTCTGTGCCGACGTCGGTGAGGATGCCGGTGATCTCTCCGTAAGGAACGGAATAGCGTTGATTGAGATATCGCATCGAAGCGCCCAATTCGCCATCGGGGCCGCCAAGCTGTGATACGATCAAGCTTGCCAGCTTGGGGTTGGGGTTCTTGATTTTTACGGGGTATTGCAGGGTTTTGTCATAAGTCCACATAAGTCAGTCTCCTCCTATTCTCAATTTGCATCCGGTTCCCAAGGCCAAGGACCTTTCACCCAATCCCATGAGTCGCGGCTGACGTTGCCGTACATCGACATAGGACCGCAGTGTTTTTGATAGGACGTGAGCAGTTTTTCGCGTTCTTCCACGAGGGCGTGATAGTAGGCAAGTGCTTCGGGATGGCAGGGATACGCATCCAAATAGAGGACGGTCTCCTGAATGGCAAAGTTGATGGCGCGCAGCTTTTCGCGCTCACCGCGACAGTTGCAATGTTGATTTTGATTCATATTCATATTTGCAATCAAACGCTCGCTTACATCATACGGCGAGCGCAGCCCTCCTTTCCGCCTAACTGACGTCCCTCAAACGGGAGGGCGAGCTCCGCAAAGATTGTGCCGTGCTTCAATCCATCCTCGGGAGAGAAGAGACTGCGCCAGCATTGGCGTGGGCAATAAACCATTGCAAGAGAGGGCGCAGAAACCTCTGTAGGGCAGGAAGTGTCACAAGGCATAGAATTGCATCCGCATCCTCCCTCGGGGCGCTGTGGCATTTCCTGACGCGCCTGCGGAGCCCATTC
Organism: Clostridia bacterium; assembly: GCA_017559555.1. Lineage (GTDB taxonomy): Bacteria > Bacillota > Clostridia > Oscillospirales > CAG-272 > UMGS1865. The sequence continues at coordinate 417 of JAFYRH010000004.1, read as the reverse complement.
GCAACAATTTCCCATCTCTTGGCGCGATTGCATAGTGACGCGCTCGGAACAGCGTCCCGAGGAGCGAGAACAGTCGTTCCCGTTCAATTCACCGCCAAGCATACGACGTAAAAAATCGGCATCGGAACGGCTTTCTGCCGCACGACGGTTGTTTTCAATATACATTGATAACTCCTTTTCCATTGAATTTTGCCGACAACAAAGCGTCGACTACTTCCAATATATGCTTTTTTGTCGCAAAATGTCAAAAGAATGATAAAATAATAGAACAAGAATTATTCTTTATATAAAAAACGGATAATTTTTCTCTAATTTTTCAATTTCTTATTGCATTATTCATAATATTTGTGTATAATAAAGGAACAAAATTGATTTTTATCGAAAGTGAGGAAATAGATTATGGCAGGACCCGGTGGT
>JAFYRH010000045.1 GCA_017559555.1 Clostridia bacterium | reverse complement strand
GGCGATCGCCATCCCTTATCTTTTTGGCAGGGCATAAAGCTTTGAGAAATTACGTGCGAGGCTTGGTTCAGAGTCCTTCTGCCGCAAAAAATGTGCCAATCGCCATCCCTTTCTTCTGTAATCTTTCTCTTGCATTTCTCGTCTGTCTGTGCTATAATGTAGTCACAGTTTTTACAATCGAGGGAGTCCTTATGAAACTCTACGCGCCTGCCTATTACAAACACTTCAAATGCATTGCCGATGCGTGTGAGCACAGCTGCTGCATCGGTTGGGAAATTGACATTGACGAGCACACGCTCGAAAAATACAAAGAACTGAAAAACGACTACGCGCCTGCCATTTTGGAGAGTATTTCCTGTGAGGAGACTCCTCATTTTCGCCTTTGCGAGGGCGAGCGTTGTCCGCATCTCGACGAGCGCGGACTTTGTAAAATCATTTTGAATGTGGGGGAAGAGTATCTATCCCACATCTGCCGCGAGCATCCCAGGTTCTATAATTTCACAAGCGTTGCCGAGGTTGGCGTTGGAATGTCCTGTCCCGAGGCGGCAAGGCTGATTCTTTCCTCAACTGATTTCTCCTTGATGGAGGAGGTTGGTGAAGTGGATGCCGAAGCCGATGGCGTTCTTTTTGACGGTCGCGCGGAGCGCACGAACGTGTATGACATCTTGCAAGAAAGCGATTACTTATCTGCGCTTGCGCAAGTATATGATGCGTATTCCCTCGATATGGGAGAGGATGCCCAATGGCTGAAAATTCTTGATTCGTTGGAATATCTCAATGCCGAGCACAAAGAACTGTTTTTGCAGTATGCTTCAACGCTTCGTCCTGCGGGAGAAGAGATAGGGGAATATTGCAAACGCTTTTTGGCATATTTCATCTATCGCCATTGCACCGAGGCTGTTGACAGAGAGGATTTTTGCATGCGGCTTTCTTTTTGCTTGTTCTGTGAGAGATTGTTTGCTTCTTTGATATCTTCTCAAGGGGCAAAAACCTTGCACGAGGTTGCAACGCTTGCGAGCATCATTTCCGAAGAAATTGAATATAGCGATGACAACACGTGGATGTTGATGCAATAAACAAACACCTGACCGTCTCTGATTTGGCGGTCAGGTGTTTGTTCTGTCTTATTGAACAATTTGTACCTTGAGCAGGTTTGTCGTTCCCTCAATGCCGAGGGGAACGCCTGCGGTGATAACGGCTTTATCGCCGCGTGTAACAAGGTCGTGTTGCTTTGCGCAATCAATGGCGTGGGTAAATAGCGAGTCGGTGTTGTTTTGGTGGAGTGCCAAAACGGGAATAACACCCCAAGAAAGGCTGAGCTGATGATAGGTTCTGCGTTCGGGTGTTGCCGCAACAATCATTTGTTGGGGACGGAATTTGGAGACGCGTCTTGCCGTAAGTCCCGAGGTGGTTACTGCAATAATGACCTTTGCGCCTACGTCGCGAGCGGTGGTCGCTGCGGCATCACAAATGGCGTTGGTAACGTCAGAGGTGTCAAAATCATAGCGAATGCCTTGGTACATATCCATATCAAAAGCATCCTCTTCGGCTTGTTCCGCAATTTGTGCCATAACTTCCACAACGCGTGCAGGGTGGTCACCTGCGGCGGTCTCACCTGAGAGCATAACGGCAGAGGTGCCGTCAAAAACAGCGTTTGCAACGTCTGTGATCTCTGCTCTGGTAGGTGTGTTGGAGTGGATCATCGATTCCAGCATTTGGGTGGCAGTAATGACCATCTTACCCGATTGATAGCATTTGCGAATAAATCTCTTCTGCAAGCCGGGCAGGCGTTCGAATGCTACTTCAACGCCCATGTCGCCGCGAGCGATCATAATGCCGTCGGAGTGGCGCAGAATGGCGTCAAAATTGTTCACACCCTCAATGTTTTCAATCTTGGAGATGATTTTGATATTGTGTCCACCGTGGTAATCGAGGAACTTGCGCAATGCAATCACATCCTCGCGGCAGCGAACAAAGGATGCGGCAACAAAATCCACGTTTTGTTCAATGCCAAAAACGAGGTCGGCTTTGTCTTGCTCACTGAGGTAGGGCATATCAATGTGGAAATTGGGAATGTTGATGCTTTTGTGATTGGAAAGAGGACCGCCGACGTCCACGCGGCAGACAATGTCGGTTTCGGTGGTTTCCACAACAGTCATAGCAACGTTTCCGTCATCCAACAGTAGGCGCGTGCCTGCGCTCAATTGATGAGGGAGATCTTGGAATGTGATAGAAGCGCGTGTAGCGTCTCCCATAATATCGTTTGTTGTTAAAGTAAAGGTGTCGCCCTTCTTCAAGGTGATTTTGCCGCCTTCAAAGTCGCGCAGGCGAATTTCGGGACCCTTTGTGTCCAAGAGAATTGCGGCAGGCAGATCCAAGCGGTCTCTTACACGGCGGAAGAGTGCCATTGCGTTTTTGTGATATTCGTGTGTGCCGTGTGAAAAGTTGAAGCGTGCAACATTCAAGCCGTTTTTGAGCATTTGCTCAAGTGTTTCTTCATTCAAGCAAGCGGGGCCCAATGTGCAAACAATTTTTGTCTTTCTCATAAATACAATTCCTTTCGAAATTACTCCATTTTCATCATAGCACAAAATTGTGTCTCAGATGTGTACAAACGAAAAGTTTTGTAAAAAAGAGGGAAAACATTTTTCCGTTTTCGCCCCCTCTTGCTTTTTTGTGCGAGGTGTGTTATAATGGAAACAAGAAAGCGAGAAAGGCGGTGTTCCGATGAGCGTACCGATTCCAAATTATCTAAAGCATATGGCTGTTTTTGATAAGTGCAAAAGCAATTGGACTTATTTTTCTATTGAATGTACCTGTGGCTGCAATCGGTTTGAAATTTATGAAAATCATCCTACCAAGGAGGAAAACGCCTTATTAAAACCGTATTACGAAGCATGGGACGAAATTCATGCTAATAAACCAAGAAAAATAACAGTAGACGAAAACGGAAACAAACATTATTGGAGGTTGTTTGAACCACTGAAAGGTTTGGATGGAGCACACGAGGAAATTATTGTTCCCGAACGCCCATTCTTTTCCGGCATTACGGTTATCAAAGTCAAATGCACAGAGTGTGGTAAAGAACACGTTGTTTTTGATAACAGACTCCACGGATATGACGGTATGGCGGGTGAGGAAACAAAAGAAACATTGGAGTATGAGCCTCATTTCAAACGCAAGTGTAAGGATATTGTTTCCTTGTACATCAAAATTGAAAATGATGAATCATTCGAGGAGTTTCAAGAGAACACAGACCTCGGCTTCAGTGAGGAACAGTATTCGGATGCCTTTAGTTGGATCACCATTTATAAGGTGAACGAGTTTGGTAAGAAAGCAAAAATTTTTGATTGGGAAAGCGCATGATATCTCCGCCCGCCAAAATGGCGGGCGTTCGTTTTGCAAGAACAGGC
>JAFYRH010000044.1 GCA_017559555.1 Clostridia bacterium | reverse complement strand
GCCTGTTGAACAGCAAGCTCTGCATCCTGCTCGGCAATCTTCTTTTCCGCCTCAACGCGAACGGCGTTTGCTTCTTGTTGCGCGTTTGCGGTTGCAATAGAGATGTCTCTTTGCGCGTTTGCCTTTGCGATTTGTGCGTTCTTGCGAATTTGCTCAACGTTGTCGATACCCATATTTTCAATAGTACCTGCACCGTCTTTGAAGTTTTGAATATTGAAGTTTACAACTTCGATACCGAGTTTTTCCATATCGGGAACAACATTTTCGGTAATTTTCTTTGCAACGCCTTGGCGGTCTTGAACCATTTCTTTCAGACCAACCGAACCTACGATCTCACGCATGTTACCTTCAAGCACTTGTGTAACAAGTTGAATGAGGTCTGCTTGGCGCAGATTCAAAAGAGATTCGGATGCGCGAGCCAAAAGTTCGGGGTCAGAGGAAATCTTGATGTTTGCAACACCGTCAACGGTTACGTTGATGAACTCGTTTGTGGGAACAGCTTCACTCGTTTTAACGTCTACCTGCATAACGCGCAGAGAGAGACGGTCAACACGGGTGAAGAAAGGCATGCGCCAACCGGCTTTACCGATCAGAATTTTCTTTTTGCCAAGACCTGTAATGATGTAAGCGGTATCCGGGGGAGCCTTGAGGTAACCGCTGGCAAACAGAATAGCAGCGAGGGCGAGGATTACAATGAGAATTGTCATGGTGGTTTCTCCTTTTTGGATTTTTTTTATGATTTTGGGGCGTGATCACGCGACCACACCTATATTGTAACACACAGTCACGTGACTGTCAAGAATATTCTCTCGATGTTTACAAATCGTTTACAATTATTTTTGAGACTCGGGATCAATGCCCATTTGACGCATCAGGTTGTTGTTAAACTCTTCAGCGGTGTTGTAGCCCATTCTCTTTTGACGGTTGTTCATAGCGGCAACCTCCAAAATGATGGCAAGGTTACGGCCGGGGCGAACGGGAATGGTGATAGAAGGAATGTCGATGCCGAGGATATCAATGGTTTCTTCATCCATACCGAGGCGGTCATACATTTTTCCCTCAATCCAGTTTTCAAGCTGAATAACAAGGTTGATCTTTTCGGTTTCCTTAACCGCACCCATACCAAACAGGCGGCGAACGTCTACAATACCAATGCCGCGGAGCTCTACGTAATGCTTGATGAGCTCGGGGGCAGAGCCTACCAAGGTCTTATCCGAAACGCGCTTGATTTCAACGGCATCGTCGGCAATGAGACGGTGACCTCTTTTGATCAATTCAATGGTGGTTTCGCTCTTACCGACACCGCTATCACCCAAAAGCAGAATACCTTCACCGTAGATTTCAACAAGGCATCCGTGTTGAGTGATACGTGGAGCAAGGTAATTACTCAAGGCCGAAATCAGGCTTGCCATAATTTGGCTTGTTTTGAGTCCTGTGCGCAAAACCGGAACACCGTCCTTTTGTGCACGCTCGATCAGGGCGGCATCTACCTCCAAATTGGTGGTGTAAATAATAGCAACGGGCTTGGCGTCCACCAGCTTTTGCAACATAACACGTTTTGTGCTGGGCTCCAACGAGTGCAAATATTGCGTTTCGGCATAACCGATGAGCTGAATGCGGTCGGTTTCAAACACTTCATAAAATCCCGCAAGGGCAAGACCGGGGCGGTTGACCTCGGGGGAGGAGATTTGAATTTGTTCAAAGCTGTTGGGTCTTACAATAACCTCTAACTTAAAATCCTCCACGATCTGCGAAAGCGGAACGGTATAGATTTGACTCATCAAGTATCACTCCTTTCAAAAAGGGAACTTTTATTTATTGTAACACAAAACAAACAAAAATGAAATGGTTTTTTCAAAATTCGGTCACTTTTTTATTCATATTCACAAAAAAGACATAAATATTTAGTATAATGTAAAAAAAGACGGAAGGAACGAAAGAAATTGACCAAGGATTTTTTGCGCGTAGCGGCACTTTTTGTAGTGTGCGCAATGCTTGCTTGCGGTTTTTGCGCTTGCGCGGATAAGGAAAATAAAAAAGTGATTGGAAGCGTGGGAGAGTATGAGATCCCCTATGAGCAGTTGCGTTTTGTAACCATGACCTACAAGGCAGAGCTCGATGCTCGCTACGGTGACGGCAATGCCGCAAACGGCACAATTTGGGATGATGCCGCTACGGCAGAACAGTACCGCGCCGAGCTTGAAGAGCTCGTGTGGGATACCGTGCGCTACAATTATTCCATTTTGCAAATTTGCGCAAACCGCAACATCGGCAAAGAGATTTTTGAGGGCAAAGAGATTGCCACAACGGTAGATGAACAAATCGAGGCGCTCATTGCAGAATACCCCTCCAAGAAGGAGTACAAAGCAGATTTAGAGGCTCGCTACGCAACCGAGGAGTTGTTCCGCTTTTATTTTGCACTCGATGAAATGAAATATCTTCTTCACGCATCTATGAAGAAGGACGGCGCTTTTTTGAGCGACGAACAAGAATTTGAAGAATGGCTTACCTCTGCCAACAGTGCCTACGTACAGCATTTTCTGCTCTATCACGAAAGCGATGAAGAAAGAGAAGACAACTATATCATTTTGGAAAATGCCCGTCAAAAGCTGATTTCGGGCGAATTGACACTTACGCAATGCATTAACCTTGCAAACGATGATCTTTACAACGTGGCACCGTATTACTTAATGCGCAACGTGCACGAGGATGCTTTGGTCAATGCCGCGGTAAAGCTCGATGTGGATGAAGTAAGCGAAATTATTGAGGTTGAAGGCGCACTCTACGTGATCGTGCGTATGGAAGAAACCCCGATCGTTGGCGCAAACGGCACCATCGAAACCCCTCTTTCTTTGCAATTGACCAATCTGCTGTCGACTTATCAATGGGCTATTGTTGGCGATGCCGTTAAGGTAACGCAAGAGGCTTTGGTGATCGAACTCAACGATTACGGCAAGAGCATCGATCTTGTCACTATGAAATAATTTTAAAAAAGCGAAATTTTCAGAAAGGAGAAACCGCAATGCAACCGTTTGGCAATCGCATACACAATACGCATCGCCGTGGGACACTGTCGCCCTTGGCAATCATTCTCATCTGTGCAGGCGGGGCACTTCTCCTTGCTATTATCATAGGATTGTTTCTCAACGCTTCGCTGGACGATGAAGCCTATGAACGCCTAACCGTTGGCGAGCAACTCGAAATTGAGCAAAACGAAAGTAACAAAACTTACACGCGCGACGTTCACGCCGATGCCTATGTGTTTGGCAAAGAAGGGGAAAGCGTGTGGGAGAATCTTTCCGAAATTTCGGTCACCCTCAACACCCCAACGGGGCAAATCAATTATACCTCCGAGGTAGTCGAATTTTTGGCAATGCAATCTATCTCCCAAACGGCTCTCTATGATGCTATGGGCGAGGTAAATATGTTTGCCGATTTTGTGAGCGGTGTCTTTTATCCGCAAGCGCTTTATAGCGAGGGCTCCGACCTGCAATATGCCGCCGCCGCCAAAGAATGTGCCTTAATGCGAGAATTTTTGCGCGCGGGAGGCAGTGAAATTCTGCTTTGTGGTATTCCGTTCAGCCGTACCGATACGGCATCTATTCTTCGCTATGTTAAGCAAGTAAAAGCCATGGCAGGCGATTCCCCCGTAGGGGTTGCTATTCCCCTTGCCATTGCACGTGCCGACGGTGCGTGGACACTTCTCGAAAGCCTTGCAAAGGAATGTGACTTCCTTGCCATTGATTTGAGTGAGACCGCCTCGGTTGGCGGAGCGGAGCAGATTTTAACCGATGCGCGCTACTATATTCAACAGTATGATATGCGCGTAGTGCTCAGCGAGCAACAGGAAGAATTGATTCTTGCCGCTTTTGCCTATCCGGATGTGCAAATCATTACCCATTATACCCCTGCACTTCCGCCCACAACCGACCAACCCATTCAGTAAAGAAGAATAAAGAAAAACCACCGCTTGCAAACGAGCGGTGGTTTTTTGTGCAGAGCGGATAAAGTGCGGAGTGCAGAGCGGATAAAGTGCAGAATGCAGAGCACGAAGGAGTGCGGAATGCAGAGCACGAAGGAGTGCAGAATGCAGAGTGCAGAGTTAAGGATACTCTGTAGGGGCGATTCACGAATCGCCCGAAAACAAACGGTTACCGTATATAAATGCGGGAGGAGCATGCCCCTCCCCTACCAACATTGTTTGTGTCATTTGCGAAACAAAACGAAACAAAAATCCAACCGGTAGGGGAGCGCCTTGGTGCTCCCGAAAACGAACGCATATCGCGCATAAAGGCGGGCGAACACAGTTCGCCCCTACGGAAAAGTTTAAAATTTTTTGTAGGGGATGGCGCCCTCGACATCCCGAAACAAACGCGCCCCACAAAGCAAACAATCAGCCTGTCATTCTGAGCGGAGAAAAACGCTTGCGTTTTGCGAAGTCGAACTTCCGCGGGTTGAGCGAAGCGAACGAGCGGAAGCGCGAGACCTTAGGTCGATGCGGGATATGGCTTGGAGTTCCCGTGACTTGTTTTCACAAATGTAACATTCCAGCCATAAGCCACCGAGAGTTGTAGCCATATCCCTTCGTCGCATTCGCTCCTCGGTTTTGTATCGGATCGTCGCCGCGAGCGGCTCACTCCCTCAACAAAACTTCGACTACGGTCGGCGGTCGGACACGCCAACCTTCGCTCAGAATGACATACAGAACGTTTATTTTACTATATACGTTAGACAAAAATGAGTTTTTTCACAAAAGCAACAGCAGGCGACCAACGGTCGCCTGCTCTTGTTTATTGTACTTATTTCTTCCAACGGTAAACGCGGCATTCATAAGGGGCGAGGGTTTCGCGGTTTGACATTTGGTAGTTGCAAAGCAACAGTTCTGCATTCAAAAGGTTAAAGCCGCGAGGAGCTTTCCATGCCTTGGTTTTGCCAACAAACGAGCAAACCACCAAAAGCTTTTCGTTCTCGTCCTCGCGAGAATAGGTGTAAAAAGATTTCGAATTTTTGCCGTATTCTTTATAATTGCCGTTCTTCACAGAGGAAAGGTTTTTACGCAG
>JAFYRH010000043.1 GCA_017559555.1 Clostridia bacterium | reverse complement strand
TACCGTCTCTCCAAACTCGACAAAGACTTTATAACTGCTCTTTGCGAAGCAAGAAGAAAGTTTTTGAAATAAAATGCCATATATAGAATTAAGGATGGCTTTGCATTTTTGCAAAGCCATTTTCTTATCGATACATGATATATCGATAGTGATAATACCGATATAACAATTTGATTATTCACAAAGCGCGAAAAGTATGTTAATATATTAACAGAAAAGACAAGGAGGTGGCATATGAACGGCTATTCCATTCCCAAAGCAACGCTTGGCAGACTCCCGCAATACCTTCAATACCTAAAGGAACTGTCTCAAGCAAACGTTTCGGCAACCGCAATTGCAAAGGGACTCTCGCTTGGCGAGGTTCAGGTCCGCAAGGATCTTGCGGTGGTCAGTGGCGCAGGCAAGCCCAAGGTTGGTTATGAGCGCGCAAAATTAATAGATGATCTTGAACGTCACCTCGGATATGAGAAATACACAAACGCGGTTCTCGTGGGAGCCGGCAAACTCGGTCGTGCACTCCTCGATTACGACGGTTTTGAAGAGTTCGGTGTTAAGATCGTGGCAGGATTTGACTGCAACGATCAAGCAGTTCAACTCGGCAAAAATACCAAAGCAATTCTTCCTATTAAAGATATCGGCACTTACTGTGCGCAAAACGATGTTAAGCTCGGCATTGTAACCGTTGGCCAGGGTTCGGCTCAAGATGTTTGCGACACGCTTGTGGCAAGCGGCATCGAAGCCATTTGGAACTTCGCTCCCTGCTCCCTAAAAGTTCCTGCAGGGGTTCTCTTAAAGCAGGAAAATCTCGCGCTCTCGCTCGCGCACCTCAACAATCAAATCAGTAAATAATTCCCAAAGGAGATATATACATTATGGAGAACAAGACTTATCAAATCGTAGACAGTGTGGAAGCACTGCAAAGTGCGATTGTTCGCGTAAGAGCTGCACAAAAGGTATTTGCAACCTACACACAAGAGCAGGTTGACAAAATCTTTTTGGCAGCCGCTTCTGCCGCAGACAAGGCAAGAATCTCTCTTGCAAAGCAGGCAGTAGCCGAAACAGGTATGGGCATTGTAGAAGACAAGGTGATCAAAAACCACTATGCCGCCGAGTACATCTACAACGCATACAAGGAAACCAAGACCTGTGGCGTAATTGAAGAAGACAAGGCATTCGGCATCACCAAAATCGCAGAACCTATCGGTGTTGTAGCGGCAGTTATCCCCACTACCAACCCCACCTCTACCGCAATCTTTAAGTGCTTGCTTGCACTCAAAACCCGTAATGCTATCATTATCAGTCCTCACCCCAGAGCAAAGAACTGCACCATTGCCGCCGCAAAGCTCATTCTTGAGGCAGCCGTTGCAGCAGGCGCACCCGATGGCATCATTGACTGGATCGACGTTCCCTCCCTCGATATGACCAACACGGTTATGAAGGAAGCAGACATCATTTTGGCAACCGGTGGCCCCGGCATGGTTAAGGCAGCTTACTCCTCAGGCAAGCCTGCGCTCGGTGTTGGTGCCGGTAACACACCCGCCATCATCGACGAGAGTGCAGATATTCTCTTGGCTGTTAACTCCATCATTCACTCCAAAACATTCGATAACGGTATGATCTGCGCATCCGAGCAATCCGTTATCGTTCACGAAAGCATTTATGACACCGTAAAGGCAGAATTTGCCGCACGCGGTTGTTACTTCCTCAACCCCCAAGAAACCGAGAAGGTTCGCAAGACCATCATCATCAACGGCGCGCTCAACGCAAAGATCGTTGGTCAAAAAGCGGCTCGCATCGCAGAGCTTGCAGGCGTTACCGTTCCCGCAGGCACCAAGATTCTCATTGGTGAGGTTGAGAGCGTAGAACTCTCCGAAGAGTTTGCTCACGAAAAGCTCTCCCCTGTTCTTGCTATGTATAAGGTTAAAACCTTTGAAGAAGCTCTCGACAAGGCAGACAAGCTTGTTGAGGACGGCGGCTTTGGTCACACCTCTTCTCTCTACATCAACGAGATCACCGAAAAAGAAAAGCTCTCCGCTTATATGGCAAGAATGAGAACCTGCCGTATTCTCGTAAACACTCCCTCCGCTCACGGCGGTATCGGCGACCTTTACAACTTCAAGCTTGCTCCTTCCCTGACGTTGGGTTGCGGCTCTTGGGGCGGTAACAGCGTATCCGAAAACGTAGGTGTTAAGCACCTGTTAAACATTAAAACAGTAGCCGAGAGGAGAGAAAATATGCTTTGGTTCAGAGCACCCGAAAAGATTTATATTAAGAAGGGTTGCCTCCCCGTGGCTCTTGATGAACTCAGAACCGTAAGAGGCGCAAAGAAAGCGTTTATCGTAACCGATACCTTCCTTTATGAGAACGGCTACACCAAGCCGATTACCGATAAGCTCGATGAAATGGGCATTCAACACGCAACCTTCTTTAACGTTCAGCCCGACCCCACCCTTGCAAACGCAACCGAGGGTGCTGCTCAAATGAGAGCATTCCAACCCGACACCATCATCGCACTTGGCGGTGGCTCCGCAATGGACGCCGCAAAGATTATGTGGGTACTCTACGAGCATCCCGAAGCAGACTTTATGGATATGGCAATGAGATTTATTGATATCCGTAAGAGAGTCTACACCTTCCCGAAGATGGGCGAGAAGGCGTACTTCATCGCAGTTCCCACCTCCGCAGGTACGGGCTCCGAAGTAACTCCTTTCGCAGTTATCACCGACGAAAAGACGGGTGTTAAGTATCCTTTGGCTGACTACGAGCTCCTGCCCAACATGGCAATCATTGATACCGACTTCCACATGTCCGCTCCCAAGGGACTTACCGCGGCTTCCGGTATCGACGCAGTTACCCACGCAGTTGAAGCTTATGCCGCAATGCTTGCTACCGACTACACTGACGGTCTTGCACTCCAAGCTCTCAAGAGCATCTTCAAGTATCTGCCCCGCGCTTATGAGAACGGTCAGACCGACGTTGAAGCACGCGAAAAGATGGCAAACGCTGCGACGATTGCAGGTATGGCATTTGCAAACGCATTCCTCGGCATCTGCCACTCCATGGCACACAAGCTCGGTGCGTTCCACCACCTGCCTCACGGCGTTGCTAACGCGCTGATGATTGAAGAAGTTCTCCGCTTCAACGCAAGTGAAGCTCCCACAAAGATGGGTACCTTCTCTCAATATGACCATCCTCACACCCTTGCTCGCTACGCTGAGATCGCAGACGCTCTCGGACTTGGCGGCAACACCGACGAAGAAAAGCTTGAAAACCTCATCAAAGCTATCAACGACCTCAAAGCAAAGGTTGGCATTAAGGAAACCATCAAAGACTACGGTGTTGACGAAAACGATTTCCTTGCTCGCCTTGACGACATGGTTGAGCAAGCATTCGACGATCAATGCACCGGTGCAAATCCTCGTTACCCCCTGATGAGCGAAATTAAGCAAATGTACCTCAACGCTTACTACGGCAAGCACTTTGTTGAGGAAAAGATGCCCCAGAAGAACCTCGACGTCGCTACTCCCGACGCCATCAAAGCTCCCTACCGCAAGGGTAAGAAAGCCTAATTTAAGGAGGACATAACTATGAATCTTGACAGAGTAATTGCAGTAAGAAATAACAAGACCATCTACCGTGATGGCGACAGATGCATTAAGGTATTCAACAAAGAATACTCCAAGGCAGACGTGCTCAACGAAGCACTCAATCAAGCAAGAATCGAAGAGACAGAGCTCAACATTCCCAAGGTCCTCGAAGTTACCATGGTTGACGGCAAGTGGGCAATCGTCTCCGAATACATCAAGGGAAAGACTTTGGCTCAGTTGATGGCAGAAGACGAGGAAAGAAAAGAAGAATACATCAACTTGCTTGTAGATCTTCAAATCACAGTTCACTCCAAGACATGTCCTCTGCTCAACAAACTCAAGGACAAAATGAACAGAAAAATTTCTCAAACCGATCTTGATGCTACCACTCGTTACGATCTGCACACCCGCCTTGAAAGCATGCCCAAGCACAACAAGGTATGCCACGGCGACTTTAACCCCTCTAACATCATTGTTACAGAGGATGGAACGCCCTATATTCTCGACTGGTCTCACGCAACGCAAGGCAATGCTTCCGCTGACGTAGCACGCACCTACCTCTTGTTCTGGCTGAGCGGTGACATCGAAGGTGCAGAACTGTATCTCTCTACCTTCTGCAAAAAGAGCGACACCGCAAAGCAGTACGTTCAAAAATGGATGCCCATTGTAGCAGCATCTCAATCGGTTAAGGGCAACGAAAAGGAACGCGAGTTCCTGATGAGCTGGGTCAGCGTTGTCGATTACCAATAATTGATAGTATACTCCTATGGCGGGAGGTCACTCC
>JAFYRH010000042.1 GCA_017559555.1 Clostridia bacterium | reverse complement strand
TTCGATTGAATCAAAGGAGGAAATTCTCAATTACGTAAGTACTGTTCTTGTTACTTGTTTTGCTACATCGGATTTTGAAAAATCAAAAATTGTTTTTTGTGTTCATCAGGCAATCAAAGAGGGAGAAAGTATGCTGATGAAATTCAAAGAAAAAGTTTCTTCCACGCGTAAAGCAGTCATCTATTTGCGCTATCTCGATATATGCAAATTTTCGCCTCTTTTGCAAGTGTTTGATACAGAAGGGAAGCTACTGTTCGAAAAAGATTTGCCGGAAGCTATTATGTTAGACTACCTCGGAGATATTCAAGTCAGCGCAAAGAAAATTACGATAAAGCCTAGAAAAAATGCATTTACCAAAGAATGTGAACCATTGGTTTTTAAGTATTAACGTATTGTATTTTATAAATGAAGAATACCCCAACAGATTTTAATTCTGTCGGGGTATCTCTTTGTTTATTGCGAAATAATTTTATCTTTGTTATTTATCCCTATAATACGCCACCGCAAGGTCGACGACCATACCGTAACTGCGAGTGCCTTGTGTGGCTCCTTGGCTTTGGAGATAGGCGTTGTTGGTCGCTTCGCTAATGTCGGCAATGGTGTTATCTTGGTATTTTTCAAAAAACTCGCTAAAAGCAATGCGCTCATAAATAATGTTGATGGGTTGCTTCATATAATTTTCTTTATAAAGCTCGTAATCTGCCGAGTAGAGAGCAGAGACCACGTATTCGTAAACGTTGAGATATGCACTGTAACGAATATAGGCATCCTCTGACTCGATGCAAACGAGAAAGGCAACAAAGTTTGCTTCATCCTCGCGCGCGATGCCGCGCTGATGCGCCAGCTCGTGTGCGGCGGTGTAGGGGATGGTGTAACCGGGGAAGTTGACGTTGATGTTCGCCTCACCCGTAAAGAAGGTGTACACGCCCGTGATGTGCGTGTAAGACATGGGTTCACTGAGCATAACGGGCTTGACACGGGAATGAAAATCATCGATAAAATCGTATTTTTTGACGGCTTTGTCGTATGCTTTCATCAAAAGATCGTTCATTTCATCATAGGAATAAGGCATACGCGAAGCACCGCTTGGCAAAAATAGAATTTCCTCTTCGAGTGCTATGAGCTCTTCCAAAAGCAGGTCTGCCGTGTGGAGAAGCTCTTGGGCACTGACGGGTTTGCGTTCCAATTCCAATTTTTTGTCAAGTGAGAGAGCATTGTAGCCGGGGGCAAAGTTCCAAATAAACAGATTGAAGATCATACACACGACACAGAAGATGCAAGCAACGTAGATCCACATTTCGCGCGAGGTTGCACAGTGGCGCTTAGCGCCGATGACAATAACAGTGATGAGAATGACAGGGGAGAGCAACAATAGCATTTCAGCAACCGAAAAGGGAATCCAACCCGTCAGTTTTGCCATGAACATACGCCCAAAGGAGCTGACGGTTCGGTTGAACGTATCTGCAAAGGGCGCGCTAACACGAAAGGCGATATAGAGCCCTATACTTATTGCGGTCAACGTAAAAATCACGATGCAAGCAATGGGCAGGCGCGGCTTTTTAGGGGCTTTTTGTGTATTCATCGAGAATTCCTTTCGTCAAAGCGTTGGGGAAGCACTGCTTAATCAGGGCAAGCATATCCGCGCATAGAGGTGCGGAAAAAGTCATTTTCTCCTCTGCCTTTGGGTGAGGGAAGGAGAGCTGATACGCATGCAGAGCGTGTCTATCAATCATAGGTGTGGGTGTGCCGTAGAGATCATCCCCAACCAAAGGATGTCCTGCGTGTGCAAAATGTACGCGGATTTGGTGTGTTCTACCCGTCAAGGGACGAACGAGAACCAAGCTGTATCCATTCTCAACCGCAAGCACGCGATATTCGGTGTAAGCCGCATCGGCATCGGGAGCGGTGGGGGCGCATACCTCGCGCACGATAATACTTTCTTTTGTGCGATGTAGGGGGGCATCTATCACGCCCGTTTGTTCTTGCATTTCGCCTATGCATACGGCAAGATAAGTTTTTTGTATTTCCCCTTTTTGCATTGCTTGGGTCATTCTGCCTGCGGCACGCTTGTTTCGGCAGATCAGCAAAAGTCCGCTTGTATTGCGGTCAAGACGGTTGATGGGGCGAAAGACAAATGGAATGCCTTCCTTCGCGTAGCGGAACGCCAATGCATTTGCCACGGTATCGGTGTAGTGGTCGTGTGAGGGATGAGTGGGCATATCGGCAGGCTTTGCGGGAACGACGATATCCTCATCTTCGTAAAGAATATCCAAAGGCAAGTCCACGGGGGCGAGAGCAGGGGAAGATTCCTCATCTTCGACTGCGAGAGAAAGACATTCGCCAAGGCTTAAAGTGTGTCGCACGGTCACGGGTTTTCCGTCGACCGCAATGCCAAGGGGGCGATATTTTAGAGATTTTATCATTTTTGTTGAAAGCTTTAATTCCACTTGCAGCACGCGGCGAACGCATTGCCCGGCAAGCGATTCATCAATCAAAATGTCCATTATAGCCCTCCTTTTTGTATCATTTTTCAATATTATATCACCTTTTTGTGTTTTTTACAAGAAGAAAGCCGCAAGAATTGAAATTATTGTGAAATATCGCGCGTATCTCTTGCATAACAGAGGAATTTGTGGTACAATGATACAAGAATCTTTTCCAAAGGATGATAAATATGAAAGCAAAAAAAATACTTGCATGGCTGTTGGTGTTGTGCTTGGCTTTGGCGAGCCTTTCTGCCTGCGGCAATCAAAATAATGTAAATAACGAAGCCGAGGAGACCGCCGACGCACCCGTGGATATCACGCCCGTTGAAATTGAGGACGAGGGCGTTAATTTTTGGGTAGAGAACAACGCCGGCTTTGACAGTGCAACCGAGGGTTCCGCCCAAGATTTTGAAATTGAGAT
>JAFYRH010000384.1 GCA_017559555.1 Clostridia bacterium | reverse complement strand
CTCCCGGAGGGAGGCAAAATAATTCGCCCATCTACGAAAGGTCTGTCTGTATATTAGAAACATTTAGCAATCGTGGATTTTTTTCTTCCCAAAATCCCAAAAATCTTCCCATTTAACATTGACAATACACGCAAAAAAAGGTATAATATAAATTGGATATTTATGATAACTAACCGCAAGGAGAAATAGATTATGGAAACCTTACTCAACATCTTAAACGGACTCCACCCCGACGTGGATTTTGCTTCGATTGACGACCTCTACGACGAGGGCGTTCTCGACTCTTTGGATATGGTTCGTCTCGTTACCGAGATCGGCATGGAGTTTGACGTGCAAATTCCTGCCGAGGAGCTCATCCCCGAAAACTTCCAAAACGTGAAAACCATCATGGCGCTGATCGAGCGTCTTGACGAAGAATAAGCAGGATGCAATTTACGTCATTTTCATTCATCCTCTTTGCCGCGCTTACGCTGATAGTCTACTATCTCGTTCCGCGCCGCACGCAGTGGTGGGTGTTACTTGCGGCAAGCATCGGTTTTTACGCCTTTGCAGGATGGGAATGTATGATCTTCATCCTCTATACTGCCGTTGTCACCTATTTGACCGCGCGATTGATGCAAAAGCGTGCCGACCGCGAGGATGCTTACGTAGCCGATAACCGCGAAACCCTTTCCAAAGAGGAACGCAAATCTTACCGTGCAAAAGAGAAGAAGAGGCGTCTGCGCATTCTGACCGCAGGACTTATCCTCGGTTTTGGAATGCTTGCAGTACTCAAATATACTGCTTTTGCAGTAGGAAACGTCAATAGCATCCTTTCGATGTTCAACGTCGAAAAACTGACCGTTCCGTCGCTGTTATTGCCGTTGGGTATTTCCTTTTATACCTTCCAATCGATGGGATATCTCATCGACGTTTACCGCAAAAAGGTAAGGGCAGAGGGCAATTTTGCAAAGCTTTTGTTGTTTGTTTCTTTCTTCCCTCAGCTGTTGCAAGGACCCATCAGCCGATTTGGCGATCTTCACGAGCAACTGATCGGGGAACACAAATTTGATGCTACCAACCTGCGCGCAGGACTTTTTCGCGTGGTTTGGGGTTATTTCAAAAAACTGATCGTAGCCGATACGGCAATGATCGGCATCAAAACGCTCATCGAACAATCCGACAAATTCGACGGTGTCTACGTATTTTTGCTCATTGTTTTGTACTCCGCGCAAATTTACGGTGACTTTACGGGTGGAATTGATATCACCATCGGTCTTTCCGAGGCGATGGGCATTAAGCTTGCCGAAAACTTCAACCGTCCGTTCGCGTCGCGCTCTACAAAGGAGTATTGGAACCGCTGGCACATCACCATGGGAACGTGGTTCACCGATTACATCTTTTACCCTCTGTCGGTATCCAAGGGGATGCAAAAACTCTCCCTTACTGCCACCAAAAAGCTCGGCAAAGGATTTGGCATGCGCCTGCCCGTTTATACGGCAACCATTGCAACGTGGTTTTTGACAGGTCTTTGGCACGGAGCAGGATGGAATTTCATCGTTTGGGGACTTCTTAACTGCCTTGTCATTCTCGTCTCGCGCGAGCTCGAACCCCTTTACCGCATCTTCCATAAGCGTTTCCCCAAACTTGCCAACAACCGCGTATGGATTACTTGGCAAATGACACGCACATTCCTTTTAATGGGACTGATCCGCAGCCTTGACTGTTACCGTGATGTGCCCAAGACCTTCCGCTTGTGGGGTAGTATGCTCACAAAATGGAATGTTGGCGAGCTTTTTACCGGAGGACTTACCTCGTTTGGACTCGGTGTTGCAGAGTGGTGCGTCATTCTCGGTGGTGTTCTTGTCATCAACATCTTTGACCGATTGGGCAGAGAGACTCCCGTTCACCGCCGCGTTGCCGCAAAACCCGTGGCTTGGTTTGCCGCAGTTTGCGCATTTGTTGTTGTCATTCTCATTTTCGGTGCTTACGGCATCGGTTATGATGCATCGCAGTTCATTTATCAACAATTCTAAATTAAGAGAAGAGGAGAAGAGCCTGTGAGAGCAATCAAAAAGTTTTTGCACCGCTTGTTTGCACCGCAAACAAAGCCAAAAGAGGGTAGCCAAATGCTTCTTTTTGCAACAGGCATCTACTTGTTGCTTTTGATTTGGGCAATTGTATTCAAATTTTCGATTATTTCCACTATTCACATTGATGCAAAAAGGTCGCTTGGCGAACGCTTTCTTAACGGATTTCACTTTTTTGATTTTTTGGTTGAGAGCAACCGTTGGTTGAAGATTCGCGGATTTTTTGTTACCATTCTCAACGTTTTGCTTTTTATGCCGTGGGGGATATACGCATCCTTTTTCTATGACAAAAAGAGAACCGTATGCTTCGCTTTTTTGTTTTCGTTTGTTGTGGAGTTCATACAGTTGTTTGCAAATTTTGGCGTTTTTTCGCTGGAAGATATCATCCTCAATACACTTGGCGGATTTTTGGGAGTTCTGCTATATCAAAAATACATCTGTCGTATCTCACAATCAACCACGCAAAAAATCAATCAATGGACGGTTCGCATTGGCGGAAGCCTCTCCATTTTGGCTTACATCAGTACAACCATTGCAATGATCCTTTATTTTTCATGACCTAACGTAAGGAGATTTATGAAAAAAACACTTATTTTGTGCACCTGCATTTTGCTTGCCACAGTCTTGTGCCTCGGCTTTGTGCAAATGCTGGTCATGCCCAAATATATGACAACCTCGCGCGACGGTGCGCTCATTGCCGAATATTACAATGAGACAACCAATCACGATGTCGTTTTCATCGGTGACTGCGAGGTTTACGAAAGTTTTACGCCGCCCACCTTGTGGCAGGAATACGGCATTACTTCTTATGTGCGCGGCAGTGCGCAACAACTCATTTGGCAATCCTACTATTTGCTCGAAGAAACGCTCAAATATGAGACACCCAAGGCGGTGGTCTTTAACGTATTTTCTATTAAATACGGTGTACCGCAGAACGAGGCGTACAACCACATGACGCTTGACGGCATGAAATGGTCGCAAAGCAAGGTGGGGGCTATTAATGCCTCAATGACCGAGGAAGAGAACTTTCTTTCTTATGTTTTTCCGCTTTTGCGCTATCATAGCCGTTGGAGTGAATTGACGGGAGAAGATTGGCAATATCTCTACCACCGCGATACAGTTTCGCACAACGGATATTTGATGCAAACGGGTATCGCTCCCAAAACGCGCGATGCAGACGGCATACCGTTAGCAAATTACTCCTTGCCCGCGGTAGGATTTGAATATCTTGAAAAAATGCGTGCGTTGTGCGAAGAGAAGGGCGTGGAATTTATCCTTATCAAAGCCCCCACAAATACTAGGGGCTATTACTGGTACAATGAGTGGGATGCTCAAATCATCTCCTGGGCAAGTGAAAAAGGTGTTGATTATTACAATTTTATTTCTCTTGACGAGGAGATTGGACTTGATTGGAGCACCGATACCTATGACAAGGGAGTACACCTCAACGTTTACGGAGCCGAAAAACTGACTTCGTATTTCGGCAATATTCTTGCCGAAAAATACGGTCTTTCCGACCGTCGCGGCGATTCTGAACTCGATGCTGTCTGGGCAGAAAAGCTTGCGGCTTATCAAAAAGAGAGAAACGGAGAATCTTAATGAAAAAAATACTGATATGCTTGTTGTTAGCTGCTATGGTGATCTCCCTTGTTGCCTGCAAGGATAATAATACCCAGTCCGGTGAAGAAGATAAGGGCTACACTTTTACAAGCGGTACGACAAAAATCGCAATTGATGATGATGTCGCTCCCATTTTGGCGGCACTCGGTGAGTGGCGTGATTATGATGATCGTCCCTCCTGTGGTTTTCCGGGGCTTGAAAAGTTTTATATTTACGGTGGTTTTGAAATCAATACATATCCGCAGGGAGAGAAAGATTTTGTTTATATGATTCGTCTTTACGATGATACCGTAGTAACCGAAGAGGGGATTCGAATCGGTAGCACAAAAGAAGCCGTTATAGAGGCTTACGGTACGCCTGATAAGCAGGACGAGACTCTTTTGCAATACGATACAAATAAAATGTTTCTGCAATTTCTTTTGACCGACGGCATTGTAACGACCATTTATTATTGGCACCCTAAAGCTGCTGAATCATAACCGAAACTGACGGCACCCAACAGTGCCGTCTTTTCATTTTGTAGGACATCCTCAACCCCTCATATTTTTACTTTCTTTCTCATAAAAAGGTAAAAAGGAGGTGATTACATTGAATACGACCACCGAGCAATTGCGCGCCACCGTGCGTGAGGGGTATCAAGTGCTTTTGCGTGCCGAGGCAGAACTCGTTTTACCAGAGGGAAAGGAAGTTATCGGTAATTACTATCGTTTATTGACTGATAAATGTATGTCGTG
>JAFYRH010000383.1 GCA_017559555.1 Clostridia bacterium | reverse complement strand
CTCAAGGGGAAGGCTAAAGTAAGTTCGCCGTCAAAGCTTTTAAAGCAAATTTAATACGTGATTACTGCTCGCCTTGTTGTTGCGAAACAACTTTGGTCTCTCCTCGGGAAGAAGAATGTCAAATCTCAAAAACAAGTTTGTTTGCAAACGTTCTCAACGGATGCTCCGCATCCTACACCTCATCCGGCTCGTGTTGCTCGCCACCTTCCCCTCGAGGGGAAGGCTAAAGTAAGTTCGCCGTCAAAGCCTTTAAAGCAAACTTAATACGTGATTACTGCTCGCCTTGTTGTTGCGAAACAACTCAAAAGCCTTCCCCTTGAGGGGAAGGTGTCAGGCCGCCGCCTGACGGATGAGGTGTAGCCATCGCAGATGGCGTCCGTAACAATTTCTTTTTCTCCTTTATTCTTCACCAAATACAAAAAATCAAAAAAGAAAGGGATACTGTTTATGAGTCGCTCGGCGCGAAAATTAAAACGTACCAACGCAAATTCTAAAAAGAAAAACAAAAACGGTTTGGTTCCTGCTTTCTTTTCGAAAATGAAAAAGAAAATTTCCGAATCTCCCACCGCTCAAAAGCTTTTGGAAATTCGTTTTGTAAGATTCATTGTGCAAAAGCTTGGCGCTATATTTAATCCCACTCGTCTAAAGGAAAACTTTTTGCAAGCGTTCTCACTTGAGCGTTCGATTTGCCGCTTGATTGCGGCATGGTGCTTCTTTGTTGTTTCTACCCTTGGAGAAAAAGATGCCTTCACCAACTTGGAATGGTTGCAAGACACCGAACTCTCTGAGGTGGCAGGAGCCACTATCGGCTTCTTTCTGTTATTCTCTTTGATTGGTGTTTTGATAGGAAAGATCAACACCGATGCGCTGGTTTTGTTGCCGGGTTCCACAATTTGCATCATGTATTGGTGTATTTTCGCGCCCTCAACAAATCGCGAATGGTTTATGATTTCTGCCACGTTGGTTTACGCACTGTTTTTGGTTTATTGCATTCGCGCCCTTGCAAACGTTTGGGAATACGTAAAAATGCACACCCCCGTAGCCATTGTGCTTGCATCTCTTGCAGGTATCGTTTGCTTTGGTGGCATTGCTATGTTAGGTTATCTTCGTTATAAGAGCTTTGCCTCGCCCAACTTTGATTTTGGTATTTGGGCTAATATGTTCTACAATATGAAAGAAACCGGTTTGGCAACGGTCACCTGCGAACGCGACCAACTGCTTTCTCACTTTGCGGTACATATTTCCCCCGTTTATTACCTCTTGCTCCCCTTTTACTGTCTCTTCCCCTCTCCCGTAACTCTGCAGATCGCTCAAGCGGTCGTTTTGGCGGCAGGCATTGTGCCGGTATTCTTGTTGGCGCGACACTTTAAATTCTCCAACCAGCAAACAGTTTTGGCTTGCATACTTTATGCTCTCCTCCCTGTTATTACAACCGGATGCTCCTTTGACTTGCACGAAAACTGCTTTTTGCCGCTGTTCCTTTTATTCACCTTTTATTTTTACGAAATCAAAAAGCCCATTCCGATGTACGTGTGTGCCATTTTGGTGCTTTCGGTCAAAGAGGACGCCGCGATTTATCTGCTCTTCTTTGCTCTGTTCTTGCTCTTAAGCGAACGAAAGTATCTGCACGGTAGCATTCTTGCCGGTATGGCGATTGGGTATTTTCTTTTGTGCGGACACATTTTGGAAACCACCGGCATGGGTATGATGAGCAACCGTTATAACAATCTCATATTCAATACAGAGGACGGTCTTGGCGGCGCTATCAAAACCATTCTTGTCAATCCCGGTTACCTTTTGACACAGCTGTTTACCGATAAAGACGCCAAATGGGATAAGATAATGTACGTCATCTATATGATTTTGCCCCTTGGGTTCTTGCCTTTTGCAAGCAAAAAATCCTCGCGTTGGTTGTTGGTGGCACCTATGCTTATTAACCTGTTGACAATGTATACTTATCAACCTCGCATCGGTTACCAATACCACTTTGGTATTGCCGCATTTTTGGTTTACGCAATGCTGAAAAACCTGCCCGACATCGAATCCCCCGACGTGCGTCGCACACTTCTCTCGGTTGCGGCGGCAGCTTGCTTGTGCTCTTATTTGATTACGGTCGTACCTTTGGTGCTACCGCGCATTGAAAAGTGGAAAACCGACAAAGATAAATTTGAGCAGATGGAAGTCTTTTTAGAAGAAAACGTTCCCGATGATGCTTCGGTTGCCGCATCCACCTATCTGTTACCCCATGTTGCCGACCGCAGCGAGATCTACGAGGTTTACTACCACAAAAACAAACCCGACATCGAATACGTCGTTTTGGACACACGTTACTCCAGCTACAAACCATTTTATGAGGCATACACCGAGCTCGGTTACACTGTTGTTGCGCAGTTAGATACTCGTATTATGATTTTGCAACAACCGACCAAATAAAATCATAACCACCCGTCAAACGGGTGGTATGCACAAGGGCTAAAAGCCCAATATTACTAGCCAGCGGCGGGGGCCGCTGGCTTTTGCTATGCAAAAGCGCTTCGCATAACCCAAAAGCCTTCCCCTTGAGGTAGCGGAGCGGCGCGAGCGAAATGAATGACAGTCCGGTGGACTGTCAAAACGTGAGCGTGACCGAGCCGCAGTAGACCGTCCCCTACAAAAAATTTTAAACTTTTCCGTAGGGGCG
>JAFYRH010000382.1 GCA_017559555.1 Clostridia bacterium | reverse complement strand
GTCGGCGTGGCCAGGGCAGTCAACGTGTGCGTAGTGACGGTTTGCAGTCTCGTACTCAACGTGACGGGTGTTAATTGTAATACCTCTTGCCTTCTCTTCGGGAGCGTTGTCGATCTGGTCATATCTCAAGAACTCAACGTTACCTGCAGTGAGGGAGAGGGTCTTAGTGATAGCTGCGGTCAGAGTGGTCTTACCGTGGTCAACGTGACCGATAGTACCAATGTTTACGTGGGGCTTGCTACGTTCAAATGTTGCTTTTCCCATTTTTAAATTCCTCCGTAAAATAAATTAGTTAATTGTTTTTTATTTTAATTTAATTGGTTTTTATGCTGCGACATCAGTTTGCGTTGTTTTTACCACGCTCTTTGATGATCGTTTCTTGAATGGACTTCGGAACTTCAGCGAAGTGGCTGGGCTCCATAGAATATTGTCCGCGGCCTTGTGTCTTGGAACGCAAATCAGTTGCGTAACCGAACATGTTGGAAAGCGGAACGTGTGCGTGGATTTCTTGTACACCGGGGATGGTGGATTCCATAGAAAGAATCTGACCACGACGGCTGTTGAAGTCGCCGATAACGTCACCCATGTAATCCTCGGGAACAATAGTAACCACCTTGGTGATAGGCTCGGTGAGAACGGGGTCTGCCTTTCTCATAGCTTCCTTGAACGCCATAGAACCGGCGATCTTGAATGCCATTTCGGAGGAGTCAACCTCGTGGTAGGAACCGTCGTAAACAGTTACCTTAACGTCTACTACGTTGTAGCCTGCCAATACACCGCACTTCATAGCGCCCTGGATACCGTGATCGATCGCAGGAATGTATTCCTTCGGGATCGCGCCGCCCGTAACGGAGTTGATAAACTCGTAACCCTTGCCGGGTTCGTTGGGCTCGAGGATCATCTTGAGATGTGCATACTGACCGGAACCACCGGATTGCTTCTTGTACTTGCATTCGTGTTGGATCTGCTTGCGAACAGTTTCCTTGTATGCAACTTGAGGCTTACCGATGTTTGCTTCTACCTTAAACTCACGAAGGAGTCTGTCAACAATAATATCCAGGTGCAATTCACCCATACCGGCAATAATGGTTTGTCCGGTTTCTTCATCCGTGTAGGTACGGAAGGTGGGGTCTTCTTCTGCCAACTTGGCAAGAGCGATACCCATCTTTTCTTGACCTGCGCGGGTCTTGGGCTCGATTGCTACGCTGATAACGGGTTCCGGGAACTCCATGGATTCCAAGATAATAGGATGCTTGTCATCACAGAAGGTGTCACCCGTTGTGGTATTCTTAATACCGATTGCAGCAGCGATATCACCTGCGTAGCAGCAGTCGATATCCTTTCTTTCGTTTGCGTGCATTTGAAGAATTCTACCAAGACGTTCGGTCTTACCCTTGGTGGAGTTGTAAACGGTATCACCCGAGTTAACAACACCGGAGTAAACGCGGAAATAGCAAAGCTTTCCAACAAACGGGTCGGTCATAATCTTGAATGCGAGCGCTGCGAAAGGCTCGGTATCAGAAGAAACTCTCTCCTCCTCGGCTTCGGTCTTCGGGTTTACACCACGAATAGCAGCGATGTCGGTAGGAGCGGGCATATAATCAATTACTGCGTCCAAAAGCTTTTGAACGCCCTTGTTGCGGTAGGAAGTGCCGCAAACAACAGGAACGATAGCGTTATCGATGGTAGCCTTACGGAGAGCTATCTTGAGCTCCTCAATGGAGATCTCCTCGCCCTCGAGGTACTTCATCATCAATTCGTCATCAGTGGATGCGATGGCTTCAACCATCTTTTCGCGCCACTCTTGTGCGAGATCAACCATATCCTCGGGGATAGGCTCAACGCGAACATCCTTACCCAAATCATCATAGTAGATGTCTGCTTCCATGGTCATCAAATCCACGATACCGCGGAAGGTCATGTCCTTACCTACGGGAAGTTGGATCGGAACTGCATTTGCACGCAGTCTTTGATGAATCATGTCAATTACATGATAGAAATCAGCACCGGTGATATCCATCTTGTTGACGTAAATCATACGCGGTACTCTGTATTTATCAGCCTGACGCCAAACGGTTTCAGACTGAGGCTCAACGCCGCCCTTTGCGCACATAACGGTTACGGAACCGTCAAGAACACGCAAGGAACGCTCTACCTCTACGGTAAAGTCAACGTGGCCGGGGGTATCAATGATATTGATTCGGTTACCCTTCCAAAAACAGGTGGTAGCAGCAGAAGTAATTGTGATACCTCTTTCTTGCTCCTGAGCCATCCAGTCCATGGTAGCCGCGCCTTCGTGAGTTTCACCAAGCTTGTGCGTTTTACCTGTGTAGAACAGGATACGCTCGGTTGTGGTGGTCTTACCGGCGTCAATGTGAGCCATGATACCAATATTTCTGGTATTTTCAAGCGAATATTCTCTTGCCATCAATTTGTCTCCTTAAAATCAACGCAAACAAATTAATAACGATAGTGTGCAAACGCCTTGTTCGCTTCTGCCATACGGTGAGTTTCTTCCTTCTTTTTGAAGGCGCCGCCGGCACTGTTCTTTGCATCGAGGATCTCGCCTGCGAGTCTCTCTGCCATAGTTCTTTCTCCGCGCTTTCTAGCGAAGAGAATGAGCCAACGCAAACCAAGGGTTTGACGACGATCTGCTCTGACCTCCATAGGTACCTGATAGGTGGAACCACCTACACGGCGAGCCTTAACTTCCAGAACAGGCATAATGTTTTCAAGTGCTTCTTGGAACACTTCGAGAGCGTTTTGGCCAACCTTTTCTTCGATGAGTTTGAATGCATCGTAAACGATGGTCTGAGCTACGCCCTTCTTGCCGTCATACATAACGTTGTTGATGAGCTTGGTTACAAGCTTAGAACCATACAACGGATCCGGCAATACATCTCTTTTGGTAATACGACCTCTTCTCGGCACTGTACTTCCCTCCTTCATTAATATTATGAGATCATTGGTACTCAAAAGCAGCTTCTGTTAGCGCCGTCGGGTTTGACATAAACATTAAATTTACGAAAAAACACGTCGGACGGACAAGTGGTGCTTTTTAGTTAATTGCGGGGAGCTTACCCCCAAAGAGCTTGAATTACTTCTTCTTAGCTCTCTTTGTGCCGTACTTAGAACGGCTTTGGTTACGGTTTGCAACACCTTGTGCATCAAGGGTTCCGCGAATGATGTGATAACGCACACCGGGAAGGTCTCTTACACGACCTCCTCTGATCAGAACTACCGAGTGCTCTTGCAGGTTGTGTCCGATACCGGGAATGTAAACGGTTGCTTCCATACCGTTGGTAAGACGAACTCTTGCGATCTTTCTCATAGCAGAGTTAGGCTTCTTAGGGCTGGTGGTAGATACCTTTGTGCAAACGCCTCTTTTTTGCGGTGCAGATTGATCTACTGCTGCGTTCTTCAAAGAGTTGAAACCCTTTTGGAGAACAGGAGACTTAGATTTGTAAATCTTTTCGCCGCGTCCCTGTCTGACAAGCTGGTTAAAGGTTGGCATTCTTCAAGTTTCCTCCTTCTTCCGAAATTTAATGTTTATATACAGACACCCGACCTATGGCCGTGTGATTCTGCCGTGTTCAAATTGTGGAGTTTATAACTAAGCATAGTTAGGGCATAGTTAGGGCATACTCGCACAATTACAATTTATTATACCACTCACGGGCGGTTTTGTCAAGATTTATGTGTTTTGTGTAATTTTTTCTACCTTTTGCACATTTTTAGTGCAATTAAGAAAAAGTTTTTTGGTTAATATTTTGCGGTTTTTGGGGTTTAGAACGACATTTTGTCGTAGGTTTTGTGGCAAAAGACAAATCCCGATTATACTACGGGAGTAACCTCTACCCACTCGCCTTCATTTGCGAGCATATATTCGCGAAGCTTCATACCCGTCAGGGTTTCGATGCGGTCAAAATCAACCTCTCCGGTCTCAAAGAATACAACGATCTTGTCCAAAAGAATCTTGAAGAAAGGAGAGTTGATCGCCTTCTTGTCCTCTTCCCCGTTCTCGTTGATAGAGGTTGCGGTAAAGCCAAGACTGGTATCCCAAATTGCGGTTGCGCTCTTGCCATCTGCAAAAGCAATGTCGTAAACCACTCTGCTATCGCTCTCTTTTGTGCACTTAACAGCCTTCGTGTTGCAGCCAAGGAGCTTAACGATCATTTCTACTTGGTGAACGATGTACTCGTCAGGAGTACGTCCTGCACCGGTGGTAACAACCTTTGTGGGGTTCTCAAAGGTGTCGAGCTCGGTACCGTAACGGAGCGCGGAGGTGCTGAAGATTTGGGTGCCGTATTGGTCAGCCAATGCAAAGATTTCTGCAGCCTCTGCATAGTTGGGCGCAAAGGTCTTATCGATATAGGTGCGTTTGCCATACTTGAGAGCGATTTTTGCATACTCAAGGTGCTTTTCGGGATTTGTGGGAGCGAGAATGAAGAGAACATCACTCTTTTCGCAAATTTCTTCAATACTGTTGCAACGAACAACGTTGTTTTCTGCGCACCATTGGTCGGTGGTCTTGCCGTCGCGAGGAGAAACTTCAACCTCTGCCCAAGCGTATGCTACTTCATATTCAAGGCCGCGTTCTTGGCAGGATTCACGAATCCATGCGGGGTAATTGTTAGCGTGCCAGTTGCTCAAAAAGCAATCAATAAAGCCGATTTTTTTCATAATCAATCTCCTTTTCTATGATTATCCTCACAAGTTATGCGGGGGCTGATAGCCCTACGGAGGAAGCCCTTTTGAGCTTCCTCCGTATATATAGGTTTTTTAGAATTATTGTACCTTGCGAACGCCAACGCCCTTGTAGCAATCCATACCGGTTCCGGCAGGGATGAGCTTACCGATGATGACGTTTTCCTTGAGTCCGCGCAGGTAGTCAACCTTACCGTGGATAGCCGCCTCGGTAAGAACCTTGGTGGTTTCCTGGAAGGATGCTGCGGACATGAAGGATTCGGTTTGCAGAGAAGCTTTGGTGATACCCAAAAGGATGGTGCTTCCCACTGCATGGGTGAGACCCTCTTCGCCGTTGGCAATACGACGGTCGATTTCTTCGTTTGCTCTTTCGAGATCCATAACGTCGATGTTGGAGCCAAGAAGCAGCTCGGTGCTACCGCTATCCTCAACGCGCATCTTTCTGGTCATTTGACGTGCGATGATTTCAACGTGCTTATCGTTTACGTTACAAGCCTGCGAACGGTAAACCTTTTGAATTTCTTTGATCAGATACTCGTAAACAGCATCCAAACCAAGAACTCTCATAATATCGGCGGGAGCCTTGTTACCTTCGGTCATAGCCTCACCGACCTCGAGATGCTGACCTTCGATGATGGACAGCTTGGTGCCGTAAGGAATTTGATATTCCTTAACTTCGGCAACAACGCCCTCGGGTTGTTCTGCATCGGGACGAACGGTAACGGTATGAATGTTGGAGTTTTCTGCCATGCCGATATGTGCCGTACCGCGGATTTCGCTGATAACGGCAGGCTTTTTGGGTTGACGTGCTTCGAAGAGTTCTTCAACACGAGGCAGACCCTGGGTAATATCGGAACCTGCTACACCACCGGAGTGGAAGGTTCTCATGGTCAACTGCGTACCGGGTTCACCGATGGATTGTGCAGCGATGATACCAACCGCTTCACCAACGTTAACCAGCTTGCCGTTTGCAAGGTCGGCACCGTAGCAGTGTGCGCAAATG
Source organism: Clostridia bacterium (assembly GCA_017559555.1). Taxonomy (GTDB): domain Bacteria; phylum Bacillota; class Clostridia; order Oscillospirales; family CAG-272; genus UMGS1865. The sequence goes on along the minus strand of JAFYRH010000382.1, from coordinate 870 downwards.
CCCTGCTTTGCATGACATTGAATAACTGTACGAATGTTTACGCCCTTGATGCCTGCGGCAACAATGCGGTCTGCAGCTTCTTCGGTGATCATCTCGTCGTCGCCAACGATGATCTCACCGGTTTCGGGATGAACGACCTCGCCCATGGTGAAACGGCCAACGATACGGTCGGTAAGGGGCTCGAGAACGTTCTTCTTATCATCCATAATATCGGTGATATAAGTGGGTGTCTTGGAGTCGCACTTGATTCCGCGAATGATAACCTCTTGCGATACGTCAACAAGACGACGGGTCAGGTAACCGGAGTCTGCGGTACGGAGAGCCGTATCGGACAGAGACTTACGGGAACCCTTAGCACCCATGAAGTACTCGAGGATGTTCAAGCCTTCACGGAAGTTCGATTTAATCGGTACCTCGATGGTACGGCCGTTGGTTGCAAACATCAAACCACGCATACCTGCGAGCTGACGCATCTGTGCGATAGAACCACGGGCTCCGGAATCGGACATGATCTTAATCGGGTTGAATTGGCTGAAGCTGTTTTGCAGTGCAGCGGTAACGTCATCAGTGGTCTTATCCCACAACTTGATAACTGCGCTGTAACGTTCTTCGTCGGAGTACAGACCCATGCGGTAGTAATCGTTGAGAACGTCAACCTGCTTTTGTGCAGCATCGATATATTCTGCCTTCTCCTTCGGAATGGTCATATCGTAAACCGAGATAGAGAAGGAAGCTCTTGTAGAGTATTGATAACCGAGTGCCTTGATATCGTCAAGCATTCTTGCACAAACGTCGGGGCCGTTGTTACGGATGCAACGGTCAAGGATTTGACCGAGTTGCTTCTTTTTGATAACAAACTCAACCTCAAGC
>JAFYRH010000381.1 GCA_017559555.1 Clostridia bacterium | reverse complement strand
GTTTCTGTCGGTTGCCTTGTATGCGCCTGCACCCATGGGAACCTTAATGTTTCTGGTGGATTGGATTACATTTCTCATGTAATCGAAGGATGCAAAGTCAACACCAAAGTTGTTGTTTGCAATGTCAACGGTGTAACCCTCTGCATAGTAGTGCTGAGGAGCTACTGCAAATGCGAAGTTCCAAATCGCCTTGGGGTCAACGCCCTTGATGGTGATTTCGAGAACGTCATATTCGCCTGCATTCTTGGGAGTGCCGTCTTCGTTGTGCTCGTGTGCAACGGTGTAAACAGTATCGTTAACGGTTACAGTGGTAACGTCGGTGGTGTGACCGAGAGACTTGATACCGGAGATGTTTTCAACTGCAAGCTTGCCGCCCTCTGCCTTTTCGCGCAGGATAACTTCCTTTGCTTTTGCGGTGTATTGGGTGCGGAGCTCGGTTGCGGTTGCCCACAGAGTCAAAATTTCGTTAAGAGCGTTTTCTACCTTGTGGTTGTATACGTAGTTGATTGCGGAGGTCTTATCGGTTACAACGGATGTGCTGTATTGAGGAGTCAGCTTTTCAATCTTTGTCTTGTCCTCTTTGCCGTCAGCACCCTTTGCGTATTCAACTGCTACGTAGCCTTCCAAGAACATGAAGCAGAATACTTCATCTTGGAATTCGGGGTGAGACTTATAGGGCTCTTCGGTAAAGGAATCCTTTGCGCTTGCGTAGTCTCTTTCAAGTTCTTCCTTAAAGAGCTTCAGAGTCAATTCGTAGTCGGCAAGGAGTTGGTCGTTGGTTACGGTGTTGGGGGTAGAGGAAACTGCTTTCTTATAACCATTGGAAAGAGTATGATTCTTGATTGCGGCTACCATCTTGTCATAATCGGCACTGTAAGAACCTGCGGTAGTGGTCTTACCAACTTGTTGGTAAAGGTTGATCAATTCCTTGATACGGTCGCCTGCTCTGCCGGATGCTGCGTTGGAGAGTGCGTCGTCCGCATTGGTGTCACCGCCGTGAGTTTGGGTTCTGTAATCCTGCAAACCAACGATATCGGTGGAATACATAGTGGAGGAACCTGTGTAAACGGGGTCAAGATAAACGTACATGTTGAAGAGAACGTCTTCGATGGTCAAGGGTTGACCGTCGGAGAATTGAATACCGTTCTTAATAATGAAGGTATAAACGGTAGTGTTGTTGCCATCGTTGTGAACAATGGAGATATCCTTTGCAACAACGGCTTCGTTATCACCGTATGCAACGGTAACTTCACCGTTTTGATAGCCGGTGGTAAGCATACCGATTTGCGTCATCGAAACGATTGTACTGTCATTTCCGCTGGTTGCAAAGAAGGGGTTGAACAAGCCGTCGAGTTGCTCGGTCATAATAACGAATGCGTCGGGTGCTTGTGTGCCTGCATTGTTCTTGGGAAGCAGAATGATTACGGGAACGAGGATTGCAACAACGAGAACAGCCGCAATAATAGCGATGAGTTGCTTTTTGCCAAGCTTTTTAGCGGAAGCCTTAACTACCTTTTTTGCAATTTGGGGCTCGCTCTTTGCGGGAGCTTCATTGGTTTCGGGGGTCTTAACCGTTTCTTGGGAAACAGTCTCTTCGGAAATAACTTCTTCGGAGGCGGTTACTTCGGGAGTAACTTCTTCGGAATTATTTTCCGGTGTCATGTTTTTGTTTTCTTCCATACTTCTTCTCCTATATCATATTTTCGCAGAACCGTTTGGCGATTCTTGCGTTTTTTCTAACATTTTTATTCTTCGGTCCAGGTAACGTAAACTTTTACAACGTTTGTTGTGGCAATTCCCTTTTCGTAATCAACAAACAGAGTTCTGCCATCGAGATTTGCGGTAATTTCTTGAGTCAAAGCTTCATCCAAATATGCGGCATCAAAAACCTTGCCCTCTACCTTGGGGAAGTCGTTCATTGTAACTTTGCC
>JAFYRH010000380.1 GCA_017559555.1 Clostridia bacterium | reverse complement strand
TTCCTCGATATCAAGTGCCGCATGGCAGAACTCAACCCCGATGCGGTTGTTGTTGTAGCAACTGTTCGTGCGCTCAAAATGCATGGTGGTGTAGCAAAAACCGAGCTGAACGCTGAAAATCTCGAAGCGCTTGGTGCGGGCATTCCCAATTTGCTCCGTCACGTTTCCAACATCAAAGACGTTTACGGTCTTCCTTGCGTAGTAGCGGTAAACCGTTTCCCGACCGATACCGATGCCGAAATTGCACTCGTTATTGAAAAATGCCGCGCACTTGGCGTTAACGTTGTTCTCTCTACCGTTTGGGCAGAGGGCGGCAAGGGCGGCATGGCGCTTGCAGAGGAGGTTGTTCGCCTTTGCGAAGAGCCCCACGATTTCCGCTTCTCTTACTCGCTTGAGGGTAGCATCGAAGATAAAATCTCGGCTATCGTTAAGAACGTTTATCGCGGTGACGGCGTTGTAATCGCGCCTGCGGCAAAGAAAGAAATCGATAAGCTGACCTCTCTCGGCTTTGACAAATTGCCCGTATGTATGGCAAAAACGCAGTACAGCTTCTCGGACGATATGACCAAGCTTGGCGCGCCCGAAGGCTTTACGGTTACTGTTCGCAACGTCAAAGTTTCTGCCGGTGCCGGCTTTATCGTAGCCCTGACGGGCGACATTATGACCATGCCCGGTCTTCCCAAATCTCCTGCCGCCGAACGCATCGACGTTGATGACGACGGCAAAATTTCCGGATTGTTTTAAGATTGTTTTTATAAGAATTGCGGGGGAACCTTTTTCGCGGAAAAACAACGCAACGTGCCGTTGCTACGCGAATATTTCGCGAGCGAAATATTAGGGTTCCCCCGCACCCCTTCCAAAAAGCACTCTCACAAAAACAATATTTGTAGGGGACGGTCTCCCAAGCGTCCCGCTTTAAACAAATTTACGCAAAAACAAAAATAACCGGTAGGGGACGGCGCCTCGACGTCCCGAAAACAAACGGTTTATCGCTTTTGGAAACAAAAAAGCCGCACCTTGTTGACAATTCCTCTCAAATGCGGTATAATAATCTTGTTAACAAGATTAAACGCCGATTTTTACGGCAAAAAGGAGACTGATTATGGAATACGGATTGCAATTATACAGTGTAAGAGACATCACCCAAAAGGGATTGCAAAGTGCTATGCAAAAAGTTGCTGACCTCGGTTACGGCTTTGTTGAGTTTGCAGGCTTTTTTGGCAACTCTGCCCCCGAGGTGGGCAGAATGCTCCGCGAAACAGGTCTTCGCGTAAGCGGTACGCACACGGGTTGGGAAGAACTTACCCCTAACCGCATTGCGGACACCATTCTTTACCACAAGATTATCGGCAATAAGAATATCATCATTCCGTGGGCTGATCTTTCCGACCGTCTCAAGCTCGGTCAGTTTGTTGCCCTTGTCAACGAGGCGCAACCCCTGCTTGCACAACACGGCATTACACTCTCCTACCACAACCACAAGGATGAGTTCCTGCCCAACAAAGCGGGTCAAATTCCGCACGAAGTGCTCGAGCGTTGCACCAAAATTCAATTTGAAATCGACACCTTTTGGGCTTACGCCGCAGGACAAGACCCTATCGCGCTCCTTGAGCGTCTTGGCGACCGCGTCAGCGTAATTCACCTCAAAGACGGACTTGCAAACGGACAAGGCCGTGCTCTCGGTGAGGGAACCGCACCTGTAGCGGCGGTTCGCGAATACGCCATCGCTCATGGACTCGAAATGGTTGTTGAAAGCGAAACACTCAATCCCACGGGCATCCAAGAGGTAGAACGTTGCATCAAATATCTGCGCTCGTTGGAGGACTAATGAACCGCACAGTCAAAGCTTTGGCGCTTGTGTTGGCGCTCGCATTTTGCTTTTTGTTTGCGGCTTGCGCACCAGAACCGTCAACTCCTAAAGAGGAACTGTCAACAAAAGAGACAACCACTCCTTTGACGATGCCCCAAGAAACCACCCCCGAGGAAACCACCCTTGAGGAGACCACTCCTGAGTTAACTACTCCCGAAGAGACACCCCCCGAAGAAGTAACGACTCCCGAGGAAACAACTCCGGAAGTTACAGAGCCGGATTTCTCAAACGATCCCGACACCGATGGCACAAAACGCTATTGACGTGCCAAATTCCAACAAAAAGGAAAACGATATGATTCCAATCGAGTTACAACTCGGCAAAGGTTTGACACTGCGACTGTGTCAAACAGAAAAATTCAAAACCGAAATGCTTTCACTTTCGGCGGTGGTGCCGATTTGTGAGCAAAAACCGTATATGACATCACTACTCTTGTCTGTGCTTTTGCGCGGAACCGAGAGCTATCCCGATATTTCCTCCATCAACCGTCGTTTAGATTATCTGTTTGGCACCGAGCTTTCCGTGCGCAATTTCTATCGCGGAGATGCGCAAGTGTTCGGCCTTTGTGCCAACATATTGGGAAAGGAATATCTCCCAGAGGATGCACCCGAGCGCCAAACGCTCTTGCGCGACGTTGTCAAAATGATGCGCGAGGTCTTTTTCTCGCCCGCTCTGGATGGTAACGGACTTTTGCGTGCCAACTATGTTGAAAGCGAAAAGCAACTGCAACGCGATGCCATTCGCGCCAAAAAGAATCACCCGCAAAGCTATGCGACGGATCGTTGCCGCAAACTGATGTTTGATAGCGAGCCTTGCGGCATACCGCTTTACGGAACCGAAGAAGAGGTTATGGCGGTCACGCCCGAAGAATTGACCGCTTATTGGAAAGAGCTTTACCAAAATCTTTCCTTGCACGCCTTCTATGTGGGCGCGACCGACACAGAAAGCGTTGTTGATGCCCTTACAAAGGGCCATGGTATCAAAAACGCTTCGGCAGAGCCAATCGAAAAAAACACCC
>JAFYRH010000379.1 GCA_017559555.1 Clostridia bacterium | reverse complement strand
TTATAAAGGATGACGAGAAGCGCGCCAATAACCATAAACTTATCGGCAAGGGGGTCAAGGAACTTGCCAAAATCGGTGATGAGGTTGTATTTTCTTGCAATTTTGCCATCGAGCATATCGGTAAAAGCCGCCAATCCAAACAGCGCGCATCCTACCAAATTCGCCCACAAAGCATCCGACGCCATCATAACAACCACAAATACGGGAACCATGCAAAGACGCAGAACACTGAGCTTATTGGGTAAATTCATCTTCATCTGCGTTCCCTCACTTTCTTGTAACAATGTTGCCGTAAAGGTCGTATTCCACAACGTCACGCACCTTTACACGAACAAAGGAACCGGGGGCGATTCTCTCCTCGCTGCGGAAGTAAACCTTACCGTCAATTTCGGGAGCATCGGCAGAGCTACGTCCAAAGTGAACCTCTGCAACGGGATCGAAGTCCTCACAAAGAACGTCAACCACTTTGCCGATCTTTTCTTTGTTGAGTTCCTCGTTGATGTCCATTTGCATGCGCATCAGGATGTCCATTCTATCCTGCTTAACTTGCTCGTCGATTTGATCGGGGAAATCATACGCGGGAGTATCTTCCTCACGGGAGTAGGTAAACACGCCTGCGTGGTCGAATTTCGCCTCTTTGACAAACTCGCAAAGCTCAACGAAGTCTTCCTCGGTTTCACCCGGGAAGCCTACGATAAAGGTGGTACGTATAACAATTTCGGGAATTTCACGACGAAGCTTTGCAACCACCTCGCGTACGGTCTTGCCGTCGCCGTGGCGGTTCATCGCCTCGAGCATATGGTCGCTGACGTGTTGCAGGGGCAGGTCGATGTATTTGAGAATGCGAGGATTGTCGCGCATCTCTTTGACAAGCTCATCGGTGATTTTATCGGGGTAGCAATACAGAATGCGAATCCACGGGATGGTGGTTGCCTCTGTGATCTTGTGAAGCAATTCCGCAAGCGCGTATTTGCCGTAGAGGTCAAGACCGTAGCGAGTTGTATCCTGTGCAACGATGGTGAGCTCACGCACGCCAAGTGCCTCGAGTTGTTTTGCCTCTGCAACGATATCTTCCATCGGGCGAGAACGGAACTTGCCGCGAATGGCGGGAATTGCGCAATAGTTGCAACGGTTGTCGCATCCTTCTGCAATTTTGAGGTATGCCGCATACTCGGGAGTGGTGAGCACGCGTTCACCGCCAAGGCGGACGGTATTGCAATCCTCGTGCGAGAAATATTTTTGCTTAGAGCCTTTTTTCTTTTTTGTGGTAACAGCTTCGATGGCTTCAACAATGTTGTGAATACTACCAACGCCAAGAACCGCATCCACCTCGGGGAGCTCTTTAAAGATCTCCTCGCCATAGCGTTCTGCGAGGCATCCCGTTACGATGATCGCTTTGAGTTTGCGGTGCTTTTTGAGCCACGCAACGTCAAGAATATTCTCAATCGCCTCTTGCTTTGCGCTCTCGATAAACGCACAGGTGTTGACGATGATAACATCCGCTTCGATATCTTCGGGGGTGATTTCATAGCCTGCTTGCAGTATTTCGTGCAGCATCACCTCGGTGTCGAGTTGATTTTTCGGGCAACCGAGCGATACAAATCCAATTTTCATAAAATTCATTCCTTTGTTAGTCTTTTTCTTCCCTATTATTTTATCATACGCGCCGCGTTTTTACAAGACTTTTGCTAAAATTTTCGTGCCTTGCATAAAGAAAACGCGAAAAACTCTTGCTTTTTTTCTTGAAAAATGATATGATATAAGCAGATAGGATACCTATTTTATTCTCTTACAGGAGGATTTTGTTATGCAGAAGAAATACATTCCCGGCATCAACATTTTGGGTGGTGCCGTATATACCGTTCCCGAGCAGCTACAAATGCTGAAAAGAGTTGGTTGGGGCGGATTTTTTACCGGTTGGGATAAGACCAAAACCACCGAATGGGCACTCGAAGCCGACCGTCTCGGTCTCATTTACCAATCCATTCACTCCCCCTTCCGCGGCGTGCGCCACATGTGGTTCCCCGGCGACGAAGGCAAAAAGGTAACCGACGAATTGATCGATTGTGTAAAAGACTGTCACGACAATCACATTCCCGTAATGGTCATTCACCCCTTTATCGGCTTTGAGGATCA
>JAFYRH010000378.1 GCA_017559555.1 Clostridia bacterium | reverse complement strand
ATTCTTACAATTGTGCACAGCTTTTGCGGTATCCTCTGCAATAGCAAAATCAAGAACCGATGCAAAGCGAATGGCACGCAAAATACGCAAGCCGTCCTCTTCGAATCGAGTTTTGGCATCCCCTACGCAACGAATAATGCGTGCTTGCAAATCGGTTTGACCGCCAAACAAATCGACCAATCCACGCGTGGGATGATAAGCCATTGCGTTAACGGTAAAGTCGCGACGCAAAAGGTCATCCTCTATGTGCTTGGAAAAAGTCACTTGTATGGGGTGACGGTTATCTAAATATTCCCCATCGTTTCGATAGGTGGTAATTTCAAGCTGCATCCCCTCAACAATCACGGTCAGGGTTCCGTGTTGAATGCCCGTTTCAATGACGCGAAAACCGCCAAAGCAGGCTTTCATTTGTTCAGGGGTGGCATTTGTGGTGATATCCCAATCGTTGGGGGCACGACCGAGAAGGCTGTCGCGCACACAGCCGCCAACGGCATAAGCCTCATAACCGCACGATTCCAAAATAGATACCGCACGTGCCACAGGCAGAGGTAAGGTAATATCCAATTCCATATACGCGACCTCCTTTCCGGTTGATGTTATCGCTTTAATTTTGCGTATTTTTAAAGATATAACGCGCATTCTTACGAAGCGCAAAATAGAGGGCTATGCCAAGCACGTATGCCGAAATCACCTCTCCAATACCGACGGTGAGCATTAAGAACGGAATGCCCTCCTCTGCGTGGTACGCATACGCCAAAACAAATGGTACGATGAGCGTATTGGATACAACGGTGGGCAGAGGTGTCAGCCACCAAATGCGGCGCAACAAACGTGCTCCGATGACGCCTATGAGCGTGGCAAGTGTTCCAAAGAGAACGTCCTGCCAAAGACATCCGGTAGCGATATTGGAAATCAAGCATCCAATGGTCATGCCCGGGATTGCCGCCGGTGTAAAGATGGCTAAAATACACATCGCTTCGGGAATGCGGCATTGAATAGCGGCACTGCCCAAAGGACCTATGGCAATGGTGATAACGGTGTAGAGTGCGGCAATGGCACTCGCTTCGGTGATGTAGGCGAGGCGTTTCCTCGCTTTTGTGTTTTTCATTTTGGTTTTCTCCTTAGTTTTGTTTTACGTGAGGATGGTTTCGAACTCACGTTTGTATTTAGAAACAAAGTGCTTCCCTGATAGCAGCTTCGACTTCTTCGTAGAGGTAAAGCGAACCGAGGCAAACGAGCGGTATTCCCTCTTGCTTGCTAGATTCAATAGCGGCTCTTACACCCTCAGCTACGCTTGCATAAGACGAAGCCTCAATGCCGTAAGACGTCAGTTGTGCGGCATAATCGGTAGCCGCAAGAGAACGTGGATTGTTGGGAGTGACTGTAAACGCACGGGCGATGATTGGTTTCATTGTTTCGATCATCTCTCCCCTATCCTTATCAGCCATCACTCCGCCAAGCAGATTGACCTTTTGATTAGGGAAATAGGATTGCACACTCGCCACAGCGGCTCTCACGCCCTCGGGGTTGTGTCCGCCATCGTAAATGATGATGGGGTCACGAGAGAGCAATTCAAAGCGCGCAGGCCAACGCACGTCTGCAAGTCCGTGGCGTACCGCGTCCTTGCCAATGGCAAAGCCTTGCTCT
>JAFYRH010000377.1 GCA_017559555.1 Clostridia bacterium | reverse complement strand
AGGCTTGCATCGCGGGAATTGATATTCTCAGCGATCCCATCGGCGCTAAAAAACTGATTGGCTATCTGCCCGAGCAACCGCCTCTTTATTTGGATATGACGGTTGGGGAATACCTCAACTTTGCGTACGATCTCAAGTGCTGCAAGCTGGATCGTGAGCCGCACCTGAGAACCATTTGCGAAACGGTAAAGATCAGCGATATGTACCACAAGGTCATTCGCACGCTTTCCAAGGGTTACCGTCAAAGAGTGGGCATTGCGCAGGCGCTCATCGGCAATCCCAAGGTTATCATTTTTGATGAGCCTACGGTTGGTCTTGACCCCAAGCAGATCATCGAAATTCGTAACTTGATCCGTAGCCTTGGCAAATCGCACACGGTTATTCTTTCTACACACATCCTGCAAGAGGTACAAGCTGTTTGCGACCGCATTGTGATCATCAACAAGGGTAAGATCGTTGCAAACGAAAAGACCGAGAACATTGCCAACGTTATGAGCCGTAACCGTCGATTTAACGTTAAAATCGTTGGTCCTCAAAAGGATGTGCTCGCAATGCTTCGTTCCACGCCCGGTATTTCCTATGCCGAGGGCTTGGCAGAGCGCGACGGTGATGCATACTCCTATATGATTGAGAGTGACACCGGCATTGACATTCGCAAAAAGTTGTTCTATCAACTGGTTGAACGCAACTGGCCGCTCATCGGTATGGAAGCTATGGGTATGAGCCTTGAAGATATCTTTATTTCGGTTGTTGACCACTCCGAAGAAAAGAAAACGCTGAGTGCCGCACGCGAGCGCGTGGCACGCAAAAATCGCAGAGCCGTTGCCGCGAACCAAGAAAAAGAATTGGGTGCCGCACTTTATGCAGAGGCTGAACGTCAAAGAGCAGAGGCGGCTCAAACCGCCGACGAGGATGTTGACGACGAATAATTCGTTGACCCCTGTGTGCATATTCACCCATTACAGAAAGGAATTGCTGTTTTATGTTTGCTATTTATCGAAAAGAGATGTCCTCTTACTTCATCAACCCCATTGGATACATCTATTTGGGTATCTTTTTGGTGTTCTCGGCTCTCTTGTGTTGCTATACGACCATTATTGCGGGTACCTATAATACCAGCCAATACTTCTTTTATTTGATCATCGCTTTTGTTATCCTCATTCCTCTTTTGACGATGAGACTGTTTGCAGAGGAAAGAAAGATGCGTACCGAGCAAATGCTCTTAACCGCTCCCGTTACCATTACGGGCATGGTTTTGGGCAAGTACTTTGCGGCTCTTACCTTGTTTGTAGGCGGCGTATTGCTTTCTTGCATCAACTTTATTCCTCTTTACGTAATCGCCGCTGCAGAGCGTGGCGGAACCGATTACACCCTGACACACATCGGTCCCGTAACGGGACAGATCGTCGGATCTCTCTTGGCACTCATTCTTTTGGGTGCGGCGCTTATCGCCATTGGAACCTTCATTTCGGCAATGACCGAAAATCAGCTTTCTGCGGCAGTTATCACCATTGGCGTTATTGCGGCTATGGTTCTCCTTAATGTTTTTAACGTACTGACCGATTCCAGCGGACAACCCATCATTGGCAGTTATGCCGTTCGTTTTGTTATCGATTGGGTGTCGGTACTGAGCCGCTATACAAACTTTAGCGCAGGTGTGTTCGATTATGCGGCACTTCTGTATTATGCATCCCTGGCATTTGTTTTCCTGTTCTTGACCGTTCGCGTTTACGAAAAGCGTCGTTGGGGTTAATGCATTGGAGGAAGAGCATTTATGAAAAAAAGATTCATACGCAACAAAAAGGTGCGCCATGCCACAGTAGCGGCAGTTCTTACCGCTATGGTGATTTTGGTGGCTGTGCTTGCCAATGCGGTGCTATCCTCTGTGGTAGAGCGTTATGAGCTTTACACACCTCTGACGCCCACTATGGCGTTTGACGTCACCGAGGATTGCTACAACGTTTTGGAGAGTACGTTTGAAGCCTACCGTCAAGATGGCGAAGCGTTGCCGAAAATTCAAATTTGGTTCTGCGATATTGAGAAAAACGTAAAGGCTGTTGGCAGTGAGAACTATTATCTCTACCACACCGCCAACGCTTTGGCAGAACGCTTTGATAACATCGAACTGAAATATCACGATATCTATCTCAATCCCGAACCTGTCAAGTCTTACACTGTCAGCATCAATCCCATTACGGGTGAGGAAATCGTTACTCCCTTGAACAGCAACAACGTAATTGTAGTTTGCGGTGAATATCACCGTGTTTACAAGTGGACCGATTTTTATGTATTTGCCGATGACGAAAGCACCGAGCCTTGGGCTTACAGCGGTGAGCGCAAGCTCAGCTCTGCTTTGATGCACGCCATCGACGATGACCCTCGCATTGCGTGTTTGCTGACCAATCACGGTGAGGTCGCCTATGACTATGAGCTCCTAACCATTTTGGATGATGCGGGTTACACGGTCGTTTATATCGATTTGTACCGCGATCCGATTCCCGCTACTTGCGACGTCATCATCAGTTACAATCCCAACACCGACTTGGTATCGGATGATCTTTCGGATATTTCGGAGAAAGAAATTTTGGATAATTTCTTAGCCGAGGATGGACATTCCTTCTTCGTTTTCTTGGAGAAGGGAACCCCCAAGATGCCCAATTTTGAAAGCTATATCAAAGAGTGGGGTATTGAAACCAAGTATGATACAAACAGCACCACGGGTGTATCCTACCGTTACACGGTGCAGGATCCCTCCGGATCTTTGACGTCTGACGGCTACACCATTTACGGTTATGCTACAAAGGGCGAGAGTGACCGCTTTGTAGATGTTGAGAACGAATACGTTGTTTTTGGCAACGCTACGGCTTTGGCAGTAACCGGTGAGGGTTATATTGCACAGCAAAACGGCACTTATGTCAACACAAACGGCAATCGTACAATTTATCCCTTGTACCGCAGCAGCGAAAGCACGTTGTATTGGGCAAACGGACAGGTTGTAGACGGCGGTTCTTGCATTTTGATGAGTTTGACCGAACAGAAGAATGCTACGGGCTCCTCGTACGTTGGCGTAATCTCGTCGGTGGATTTTGGCACACGTACCTATTTGCAATCTGCCGTATACGATAACGGTGACGTATTGCTTACTTTGTTTGAAGAGACCGGTGAGCGCATAACTCCCGTTGGCTTGACCATCAAGCCTTTTGCTTCCTACGAGATCAGTACCATTACCACCGCGCAAATGTTGCGTTGGACAATTGCTTTGGCAGTCATTCCCGCAGCGGTCATTTTTGCGGTTGCGGCAGTTGTGCTGATCAAACGCCGTCGCGCATAAGAAAACCCCACAGAAAGGAAATAAACAGATATGAAACTCGGAAACGGATGGGAGCGTAAGCTCCGTCGCGGCTCCGCCTCATTGGGACTTTGCATCATTGTGCTTGTAGCTGTTTTGCTGTTGAACGTTGGCATGACGGCACTTTGCACAAGTCAGTTCTGGTTTATCGATCTGACTCCGCAGTCCACATACACCGTCTATTACGAGCATAGCAATGCGCAAAAGCAAAGCGGATTGTATACCTTGATGGACGAGACCAAAAGTTATTTGGGATATATCATCGAAGAGGCTAACAAGGATAGGGAAGAGCCCGTAAAGGTAGATATTATCTTTTGTGCTGAGCCCGACCAGTTGACCAAGACCGATTCTATGCGTTACGTTTACTACACGGCTCTTGCTTTGCAAAAGCAGTTCCCCGATACCATTACGGTTTCTTGGAAGGACGTGTGGAGCAATCCCTCCTCGGTAGATATGTACCGCAGCACCTCCTATGCCACCATTTATCCCAGCAACGTTATTGTTGCCAGCGGCACAGAATTCCGCATCAGCACGGTACGCTCCTTCTATACCTACGATTCCGAATCCACCACCGACGTTCCGGTTGGTTATAATGGACAAAAGCAATTCGTAAAGCAGATTTTGGACGTTACGGGTGCCGAGGCGCCTATTTGCTGTTTGACTGTGAATCACGGCGAGCCCTTTGCAGAGTGGGATTTGAACGACCGCGCAAATTGGCCCGAATACGGTGAATTTATGAACGTCATTGAAGGCGCGGGATATGAGATTCAATTCCTTGACCTTGCAAACGAAGAGATTCCCGAAAACTGCCGTTTGATTTTGACGTTTGACCCGCAAACCGATTTTGTTTCGTCGTTTGGCAACGAGAACGTAACGCTCTCCGAAACCAAAAAGCTGGATGCGTTTTTGGATAAGGCGTATTCCTTTATGGTGTTTATGGACGCAGATACTCCGTATTTGCCCAATCTTGAGGAATATTTGACCTTTTGGGGCATTGAATATCAACGTGCCAACGGTCAAAACGAGGCAGACGAAACCGTAAAAGGAAGTTATGTTATCAAGGATGCGGCACACGCACTTGACGGTGTTGGCGATACCTTTATTGCACAATACCCCGTAGGTCGCGGCATTGGTGCGGCAACATTGAGCGATATTATCGCCGCAGGCAACGAACCGAAGGTTATTTTTGGCAATGCGATTCCGATTGCATACCATTCCACCTATGATCGCGGCTACGTAATGGCGGATGCCGAGAACGGTACCCCCGCTTACACCTATGCATTTGCTAGCAGAGACGGTTGGAACCGTATGATATACGACGTGTTCCGCACGGGAACCACCGAGGCTCCCGCAAACTATGCCGTTATGTCAAACGGTGCGGTTCTCAACGACGAGAACGGTGCTCCTATGGGCGGCTCGGGTGTATTCAACGTCATGACGATTTCTGCAGAACGTCGCACAGTTGGAGAAGGTATGGGATATACCACTGTCAATCAGCCTTCCTTTGTATGTGCGGTAGGTTCTACCGAGGTTGCAAAAAATGCACTTTTGAGCAGTACCTCTTACGGCAACACCGATGCACTTCTCTCGGTTTTGCGTTATATGGGCAAAGACGTCAACCCGGTAGGTTTGAGCTTCCTTGCGCTCTACGATATGCAAATTGCCGATGAGCAGTATATGGCAACCGACAGCACAACAGGTGTTACTGCAATTGCTCCCGGTATTATCACCGCAACGGTCATTCTTACCGTTCTGCCTGCCGTCACTATGACGGTTGCTGGCGTAGTTATTCTTGTTAAGAGAAAAACACGCCGCGAGGCAGGTATTTAAGATTTTGAAGCAGGTTTTCAAAGAAAGGGAATACAATTAACCAATGAAAACAGAAACCATTATCAACCTGATATTTGATGCCAATCGAGGCAGTGTTTCGCAATTGAGCCGCGAGGGTGTTGTTGGGGAGACCTTTGGTCAACTGCCCACACCCGTGCGCCGCGGATATGCCTTTTGCGGTTGGTATTATGAGGGTGAGCTTATCAATTCCGATAGCATTATCGAAGCGGATGAAGACATTCGTTTGGTAGCGTGTTGGGAAAAATCCGAATCTAAAAATGTAACAAAGTCCAAAGCCAAATCAATGCTCAAGCGTCAAAAAATCGCCATTGGCGTATTGGCTGCCGTTTCGGTGGCTTTGATCGTCACATTTATCATCGTGTCACAAATCATCGCCATTTACTCCTTCTACGACACCTATACGGTGGATGGCGTAGAGTACACCGATAAATATTACGTTAAGCGCTACAATGGCGTATATATGCTCTTTGATGACGAGGGAAACCTGATGCAAACCAATGGGCAATCGGATAAGATCTTTATTGCACGCAAGAGTGGTAACCAATACAAGATCGACCCCGATACAGGCGAGCACACCCTGCGTGCGGTTGTTGATGCCGATGACGGCGAATACGGCTCCGGTTCAATTCTTTTGATGTTTCCGCAGGTGAGCTCTGAGTATCTCTACTCCATTGATATGAAAAACGATCAAGGCGGAGATTATACGATTTACCGCACTTCCGACGGCATTCGCATCAAAGGCTTTGAGGATTCCAATTTGGAATTTGACGATAATTTGTATGCACAGCTGTGCTTCTCCTGCGGTTATCTGCTTGCCAATCGCAAGATCAAATCCACAACCGATGACCCGATGATTCCTCGCGATGAAAACGGAAATATCGATTTTTCGGTTTACGGTTTGGATAAACCGCAAGCAACCTATACCATTAGCCAAATGCTTTTTGAAAAGAACGCAGACGGCAGTGATGTGTATAAAGATGGCAAGTACGTTATCGATTATGATGAGAACGGCAACCCGCAACCCGACCCCGAAAAGACCTATACCGTTTACGTTGGTGATGCAATTCTTTCGGGTGGCGGC
The DNA here is from genome assembly GCA_017559555.1 of Clostridia bacterium. Classification (GTDB taxonomy): domain Bacteria; phylum Bacillota; class Clostridia; order Oscillospirales; family CAG-272; genus UMGS1865. The sequence continues at coordinate 4,295 of JAFYRH010000377.1, read as the reverse complement.
TACTACGTTCGTCTTGAGGGCAGAGAAGGCTCTGTTTATATCGTTACAACCAACTATATCGGCGATACCGTTTTGCAACCCATCGAGGCACTTGTCGTACCCCGTGTGGTCTATCCCGTATCGGTTACCTATCATAGTATGGGTAAGGATTTTGTTTTGGGCAAGCTCGACGATTGGACAAAGGAAAACGTCAATATGGAGACCGTTGTTGCGTTCAGCTATTCCGAGCTCGAGGAGCGTGTCAATACGGTCAATTCCACACGACCCTATCTGCCCGGTGTTGACGTAATGTCAGGATATAACATCAACGAAAACAGTGCTATTTCCGTATTTGAAACCTTTTATTCCATCGAGGCGATCTCCTGTTGCCGCATTGGTATAACAGCCGAAAGCATGAAGGAATTCGGTTTGGATAAGAACGTCTATTACTTGACCTACAAGACCTTCTCCGGTAATTACAGCGAAACCGGCGAAAAGCTTTATGCCACAAACAAGCTTTTCATCGGTCAAAAGACCGAGAGAGGCACCTATTACGTTGCGGCGTATGAGTTTGATATGATCGTGGAGGTCGACCAATACTACCTCTCCTTCCTTGAATGGGACTATATGAAGTGGTATAACGAGGCGTTTATCTTCCACAACATTGCCTACGTTCGTGATATCAAATTCGAATTCAATGGCGAAGCGTTCAATCTTTCGTCCGATCAAACCTATGATTTCGAGTTGAACAACACTTACAGCTATGCATATTACGTAAACGAAAAGAATGAGTTCAAGGCTGTTAATTTGACAAACGGTAAGGTTGCAATCGAGGGCAACAAAAAGGTTTACAAGCTTAACGGAAAAACCTACGATATTGTTGCAGAGGTGAACCTTGACGAGGTAGAGGTTGTTGGCAACAAGCAAATTGTGCTCGATCCCACCCTCACCGACGTTGTTTACGTTGAAGAAAATTACTACTACACCAATGCAAGCGGTGAGAACGTTTATGTTTACCCCGATTACAAAACCAAGCTTATTGAGCACGAAATTGCAAAGGATGATAAGGGGAATTACCTTGGTGTGCGTTATTTCTACACCGATCCTACCTTGAGTGAACCGATTCGCGTTCAACGCAGCTTGGGTGATCCCATATACCGTTATACCTATCAAGGCAATATCTATGAGGCAACGCTTGGTGTTACCGCTTCGGGACTGCTTGTTTCTTGCAACGGCGAGTTGTTGGAATATAACATTTCCGATACGGGAATCGGTGATGACGGTCAAGAAAAATACGAAACCGTTACCGCAACCGATAACTTCCGCAGATTGCACATGCATCTGTTGTATTTCTCGTTGGTTGGCGACGTTGACCCAGTAGACTTTGAAGCGGCTATGGGCATGAGTGTTGAGGAATTCCTCGCGAGCGATACCAAAAAGCCGATGGCTACCATTACCGCTCACGTAGAGGACTATGCAAGAGTACTCAACGGCTACACGACCTACAACGGAAAAGACGAAGAGGTTCGTTTTTACGAAGAAAACAATTCGCAGCATTTGGTTTATAACTTCTATCAATATTCCGATTGGAAGGTTCTTGTAACCATTGAGGTGTGCAAGGAGGATGAGAACGGTAATTTGATTCCTACTGTTACCGACGAAAACGGAAATCCCGTTGTGGTAGGTAAGTTCTATGCATCTACCGATATTCTTGACACTTTGGTTGAGGACATCAATCGTCTTTTGAATGCGGAACTGATTGATTCCAAATAAGCAAACAACAAGGGCTCTGCCGCGGCAGAGCCCTTATAATTTTATCTTTTTTAATCGTTTGTGTTCAAGTTCTTGATAAAAGCAATCAAATCCGAATAGCTTCCGTTTGGATAAACGGAAATATCAACGTTTTGGGGATTGATGAGATAGTCGGTCAAAAGGAACACACGGGAACCGAGTGTTTGGGCAACCATATCCTCTACTACGTCATTGCCAACCATTAGGCATTCTTCGGGGCAGACGCCAAGGGTTTGCATTACGTCTAGGTAATACTTGGGATTAGGCTTGCAAAAACGGGAGTTTTCATAGGTGGTGTAAAGTTCAAAGTCAGAGGTCGAAAGTCCCGCCCATGCAATGCGGCGCTCGGTTGCCATGGCAGGGAAGATGGGGTTTGTGGTAAGGGCTGTACGCAATCCGCAAGCCTTCACCGTGTCGATGATCTCACGTGCCGCAGGTGTGTATCCGCAGGCGCTGCTTACCTTATCGAAGTCCTCGCGGTAGAATGCGGCAAAGAGTTCTTCGTCTTGGCGCGCGGGTCTGCCGTAGGCGGCTTCAAAGCCTTGCCAAAAACGCTCCTCGTTGGTAACTTCTCCATTGTTTTTCACCATTGCGGCAGTTCCTTGCCAAATGGCGTCTATGAGTTTTTGTGGATCATAGCCGTGCGGTGCAAGACGGCGGGCAAGTCCGCCAAAATAGGCTTTGATAAATGCGTTTTGATCCATTGGCAGCAGTGTGCCGTCAAGGTCAAACAAAACGGTTGTTATTTTCATACGGTCTCCTTTTCTTCGTTGTATTCTTGGGGGACATCGGGTAAAACATCTTCGTCGTTGGGGGTCGTTTTTAAGAAATATAACATAAAGGGGATTGACAAAAGTCCTGTGATGACGTCAGCGGCAGGCTGTGCCAATTGAATACCCTGCAGACCGAGCAAGCTATGTAAAATCAGCAACACGGGAATGAAAACTGCACCCGAGCGCAAAAGCGAAAGCAAGGATGCAATTCCCGCACGTCGAATACTTTGGTAAAGCATATTGACGGGGACCGAAAGCGACAAGAACAAAATACCGATGGTTGCATAACGCAGGGCAGGAACACCGATTTCGCGTACCTCGGGGTGTTCTTGGAAGAGGTAAACGATAGGTTCTGCAAAAATAAATCCGAGGGATGCAAGCACCGACAAAAGGCAAAAACCGAATACGGTGGTGAAAATCAATCCTTTTTTTACGCGGCGATACTTTTTGGCTTGATAGTTAAAGGATGCCACGGGTTGGAAGCCTTGACCGATGCCAAGACCGACAAACATAACAAGAGAGGAGAAGCGATTGACAACGCTCATTGCGGCAATGGCGGCGTCGCCAAATGCTTTGGTAAGGTTGTTCAAAATACCGCCAGAGATGGAATTGAGTCCTTGACGGATGAGAGAGGGGAATCCGACCTTGCAAATTCCGAAATATTCGCGCGCATCGCGGCTGATGGCACGTATTGAAACGGTGCTTTGCGCCATACGCAGATACAAAAACAGAAGAATGCAAAAGCTGATCAACTGTGAAATGGCGGTTGCCATTCCGGCACCGAATACGCCGAGTCCACAAACACGAATGAGAAGAAAATCTCCAAAAATGTTCAAAATACCGCCCGTGGTCAAACCGATCATGGCGTAAAAGGCTTTTCCCTCATAACGCAGGTTGTTGTTCAATACCAAAGAGCCAATCATAATGGGGCAAGCGGTTAGCACCCAAAATCCGTAATCGCGAGCATAGGGGAGAATGGTCTCCGTACTGCCCAAAAGACGGAGCAGGGGATTGAGGGCGATAAGTCCGCTAACAGAAAGAACCAATCCTATACCGATGCCTGTAAAGAAAGCGGTTGAAACATAGCGTGTCGCACTTTTGACGTCTTTATCCGCCAAAGCTTTGGAAACAAATGTTCCCGAGCCGTGACCAAGCATAAAAGCGATTGCTTGAATAATGGATTGCAGTGTGAACAGAATGCCCGTTGCGGCTTGTTGGCTTTCGCCAAGCGCTCCTACAAAATAGGTATCTGCCAAATTGTATATGCCCGTGATGAGCATCGATATGGTTGTGGGAATGCCAAGACCCACAATCAATCTTGCAATAGGGGTCTCGGTCATTTTTTGATAGTAACGGTCTGCCTGTGTCATAAGAATCTCCATATTTTTTACTTATTCATTATTATACAAACAATTCGCACAAAATTCAACAAAAAAATGTAAATATTCTGTTTTGTGAGGTGGAGAAGACTAAAAAACGCAAAAATAGAGCAGGATTTTGAAAAGCAATTGGAAAAAGTGAAAAAAGTTGAGGGAAAGCCTTGACAAAATGGGGTGCTTCGTTGTATAATGAATATGGAAAATGAGATTTCGAAAGGAGTTACATTGATATGATTTCTGTTTTGTTAAGAATTCTCAATGCGGGCGGTCTTGTTGGTGCAATCAGCGAGGTTACCAATATGGCTGTTTCTTTTTTAGGCGGTAAAATTCCCGAAAAGGCTATCCTTATTGCAGGATTGCTGGTTGCTGTTTT
>JAFYRH010000376.1 GCA_017559555.1 Clostridia bacterium | reverse complement strand
GTCCGTGACTTTGGAATTCCCTTCTCTTGTTTTTGGTTAGAAAGTTTTTCGGAAGGGGTTCGGGGGAACCCTTTTTTCAAAAAGGGTTCCCCCGAAAAACTCTTATACCATTTCAATCAACTTTTCAATCGTCTTCCAAAAGACCTCGACAGATGCAAGGTTGAGGCGTTCGTCGGGCGAATGCACGTCGCGCATATCGGGGCCGACGGAGATAACGTCAAGGTCGGGAAGTTTGGAGACGATGATGCCGCACTCAAGTCCTGCGTGGATAACGTCAACAACGGCATCCTTGCCCGTGATCTCGCGGTAAGCGCGCGCATAGAGATCGCGCAGAGCGGACACAGGAGCGTAGTCCCAACCGGGATAACGACTGTAATGCTTGGTGGTGCAACCCGTGATGCGCGCCAATGCATCCAGCTCGTCGATAGAAGCATCCAAGCGGCTCTCGATTGCCGATCGAGAAGAGAAAGTCAATTCTACTGTGTTGCCCTCGGTGGTGATAACACCGAGGTTGCGCGACCACTCGGGAAGCCCTTTGATGTTGTAGTTCATTTCTTTTACACCGTTGTCAACTGCCGCCAAAAGTGCAATCAGTTGTGCGCTATCGGTTGACGAGAACATACTCTCGGGTGCTTTTGTAGGTTCTACAACAACAACAAATCCCTTATCGTCTCCAACCAACTCGGCAGAAATATCTTTTGCCGTTTGTTGAAGAAGTGCAATCGTTTTTGGTGCATTCGCGGTAGCGATCACCGCCTCACAAATGCTTGCAATGGCATTGTCCTTGGAGCCGCCGTTGATGGAAACCAAATGCGCTTCCCCTTCAACTTTTTGCCACTTGGCAAAGAGACGTCCCATCAATTTGTTGGCGTTGGCGCGACCCGAGCAAATATCCACGCCCGAGTGTCCGCCAAAGAGACCCTTGACGGTAACCGTAAGACATTCCCCTGCAAAAGGAACACTTGTGCACTCTTTTGTCAGCGTAGAACGCAAACCGCCGGCGCATCCTGCGGTGATGATGCCAAGATCCTCGCTATCCATATTGATCATCTTGCGAGCGGAAATTTTGGAATAGTCAAAGCCTTCTGCCCCATCAAGACCGACTTCCTCGGCAGCGGTAAAGAGACATTCCAGAGCAGGATGCGAGGAAAGCTCCCCGTCAAGAAGTGCGAGCATAATTGCTACGGCAATGCCGTTATCGGCACCGAGGGTGGTTCCCTTTGCACGCAAAAAGTCACCGTCGATATAAAGAGAAAGACCGTCTTTCATAAAGTCAATGGTCGATTCGGCAGTTTTTACGCAAACCATATCGGTGTGGCCTTGGAACATCAAGGGCTCTGCATTCACTCTATCGGATGTTGCGGGCTTTTTAATAAGAACGTTGTGCAAGCTATCGCGATAGCATTCGAGTCCGCGTTCCTTAGCAAATGCACAAAGATAATCGGCTACCTTTTCTTCGTGATAGGACGGGTGCGGAATGGCACAGATATCCTCAAAAAAACGAAAAACAGATGCGGGCTTGCGATTTTGAATGAGATAGGACATAATCATTTTCCTTTCGGTTTATGGGTAATACAAAGACGGTGAAAAAATCACCGTCTTTTGTTTTTTTCAAATTTGAATCAAATGCGACTTCTCTTATCGCGAGAAATCTTGATAGCACCCTCTTGCAAAAGGTCGAGGTTGTCAAGTGACTTACCCGTGCCGATTGCAACGCAAGATACCGCATCCTTTGCAACGCGGGTCTTGATGCCCGTTACTTGTGTAACAAGTTGGTCAAAGCCGTAAAGCAAGCTTCCGCCACCCGTCATCACAATGCCATTATGTAAAATATCACCAAGCAACTCGGGCGGTGTGTTTTCAATAACCCAACAAATGGCATCGAGAATTGCCGTGATCGGCTCGGCAAGTGCCTCTATCATCTCTTTAGAACTGATGGTGATGACCTTGGGAAGTCCTTGACGGATGCATCTTCCCTTTACCTCTACGTGAACAGCTTCGGGATGGTCGTAGACCGCACCGATTTGTTTCTTCACCGCTTCGGCAGTTCGCTCACCAATGAGAACGTTGTATTTTCTTCTTACGTATCGAATAATGGCTTCGTCGAATTTGTCGCCCGCAATTTTGGTCGAACGCGAAACAACCACACCGCCAAGAGAAAGAACAGCTACGTCGGTGGTTCCACCGCCAATGTCGACAACCATATTGCCGATGGGGGCATAGATGTTGAGCCCTGCACCAATTGCGGCGGCAACGGGTTCTTCAATAAGGTAGGTCTTTTGTGCGCCTGCCTCACGTGCGGCATCGAGCACCGCCTTTTCTTCCACCTCGGTAATGCCCGAGGGAATACAGATCATAACGTGCGGTTGGAAAAAGAGATTTCCGCAAGCGCGACGAATGAAATACTGAATCATCTTAAGGGTGACTTCGTATTGGCTGATAACACCGTCACGCAAGGGTCTGACTGCCACAATATTGCCGGGAGTTCTACCCAACATTTGTTGTGCTTCAATACCTACCTTGAGAATGCGGTCGGTGTTGGTATCGATTGCCACTACCGAGGGCTCTTGCAGAACAATACCCTTGCCCTGCACGTAAACCAAAACGGTTGCGGTGCCCAAGTCAATGCCAATGTTGCGGCTGAGTTGGAACTTTTGAACAAAGGATTTTGCGCGCTCTAAAAGACTCTGATGTTGACGTTTTTTAGCACGTCCCGCAGAGTTTTGACGAATATTCGCCGCAGCTTTTTGCGCGTGTTCCGCTTTTTTCACAAGCTCAGCCTCCTTTCCCTTTACGATTCTTCGAGTTTATTATACATTATTTTTCCATTAAAATCAATATATTTTATAAAAATTCTAAAGGACAGATCAAAATCAGTGCAAATCTTTGTTGTAAGCGTCGGATGCAACCGCAATCGCCCACACATTTTTGCACCCTGCATGGCGCAAAAGCTTTGTGCACCGTGCCATTCCGTTACCCGTGGTAACAATATCGTCAATCAAGAAAACAACCTTTTCGCGGGGGTATGCCCCTTTGCGCAAATCAATGGAGCCACGCACGTTGCGAATACGCTCGGTGGGCGTCAGCTTTTTCTGTTCCTCACCCTTTTGCGTACGGCAAAGAAGCGGTTGCATTTCAAGGTTACAGTTCTCACTGACACGACGGGCACGCTCAGCGGCTTGATCGATGCCGTTTTGCAAATGCGCACGGCGTGTGCGAGGAAGATAAGTGACAATAATATCTTCTCTTGCCAAGTTTTCTTTTTCGATGATCTCTTCCACAATTTTGGAAAGTCGATCGGCAAGAAACAGATAGGCGCGGTCGTGATTTTTGCGTTTGATGAGATAAATCAATCGGTTTTGCACAAGTATACGCTTGTTGGGAACATAGTAAACCAACTTTCGAAAAGCGGCACATTTTGCTTTGCGCATACGCTCGGGCATGCACTCACATTCGGTGACCTTTTTGGTGCAAATGCCACAGGTTTCAAGCTCTTCACTCTCCCAAACGGCTTGGCAGGCAGAACAAAGTGAAGGCGCTGATTCGGCGTTAGGAGTTCTCCACTCCAAAAGTGTGTGGCATGCCGCGCACTTTGGTGGAAATAGCAAATCCTTTAAATACTGAACGGCACGCATTACTCTACCCCACCAAGCCAACGGCAAAGCCCTGTGTAACGCATAGATTGGCGATTGTTTTCTACCATGGCTCGCACCTTATCCTCACGTCCCACCAAAATAACCATATTTTGCGCACGTGTTACGGCTGTGTAGAAAAGGTTGCGCGAGAGCAACATTTCGGAAGCAGAGCCAAGCGGCAACACTACAATAGGATATTCACTGCCCTGGCTTTTGTGCACCGTTACGGCATAGGCAGGCTCAAGCTCATCGAGCATATTGAAATCATAATCGGAAAGGCGATCCTCGAATTCGATTTGCATTTTTTCGTCGGAATAGTCAATGCGCAGAATGGTGCCGATATCCCCATTGAAAATGCCGTTGCCCCAAGAGCCGTCTTCACGTTCCCAATAAATGTCGTAATTGTTTTTGGTTTGCATAACGCGGTCTCCCTCGCGGAAGACGATCTCGCGGAATTTATATTCGCGTTTGCTCTCAATTTGGGGATTGAGCACACTTTGCAAAAGCACGTTGAGGTGCTCGGTACCCGTCTCGCCTCTGCGGGAAGGTGCTATCACCTGCACGCCCTTAACACCCATTTCCCCATAGGTACGCGGCAAACGAATGCTACACAGCTGTGCAACTGTTTCGGCAATTTCGCGGTCGTTTGCACGAGGCAAGAAGAAAAAGTCATTGTCTTTTACGTCAAGACGCGGCATAAGACCGCGATTGATGGCGTGTGCGTTGGTAACGATAAGACTTTGTTGTGCCTGGCGGAAAATTTCATCCAGTCGAACCGTTGCAAACTTTTCACTTTGCAACAAATCGCAAAGCACGTTTCCGGCTCCCACCGAGGGAAGCTGATCGGCGTCACCGATAATGACCAATCGGGCACCCGGTTTGATAGCGCGCAAGAGCGATGCCATAAGTGCGTTATCGACCATCGACGCCTCATCCACAATAACGGCGTGCTCGTCAAGAAGATTGGTTTCGTTGCGTTGAAAATGTGCGTGTCCGCCCGTTTCGTCTCCGCCATATTCCAACAAACGGTGAATGGTTTTGGCTTCACACGAGGTCGACTCCGAGAGCCGTTTTGCCGCACGTCCCGTGGGCGCGCAGAGGGCAACCTTGAGCCCCATACTGTCAAAGATATGCAAAAGCGCACGAACAACCGTGGTCTTACCCGTTCCGGGTCCACCCGTCAAAAGCATTACGCCACTCTCAAGAGCGGCAAAAATCGCACGTCTTTGTTCTTTTGCATATTGAATGCCGCTCTCACGCTCCTCGCGCTTGATAAAGGCATCAATATTTTCGGTGTTCATCACGTCGCAAACCTTGTCGAGAAGAACCAGCTTGCGTGCGATGTATTTTTCATCCTCAAAGGATTGTTTGTCATAAACATATTCTTTGCCGTCAAACAGAACGATCTTCAGCTTTTTTTCCACCTGCAGTGCAGAAATTGCCGAGTCGATCGCCTCGGTGGAAGCCTCCAAAAGCTTTGCCGCCCCTGCAACCAATGCCTCACGCGGCAGGCAAACGTGTCCGTTTTGATGTGCGTGCGTGGTAAGCAGATGCTTTACACCGCTGGCAAGACGGTCGGGAGAATCGAGCGCGAGCCCCAATTTGACCGCCAAACGGTCGGCTCTCTCAAAGCCGATGCCGTCAATTTCTTCGCAGAGCATATAGGGGTTGTTTTTGGCGACGTCTACCGCACTGCTACCCCACTTTTTGTAGATGCGTACCGTGGTGACCGCGCCAAAATGCTCGCGGAAGAAAAGCATTGCCGAACGAATACCCGCTTTGTTTTTGAACTCTTCGGAAATGGCACGCGCACGCTTAGGGGTGATGCCTTGAATTTCGGCAAGCCAATCGGGGTGATTTTCAATGACGTCGAACGCCTCGTCGCCAAACTCGTCGATGATGCGTTGCGCAATTTTGGGGCCAATGCCCTTGATGGTTCCCGAGGAGAGATAACGAAGCATAGATGCTTTGTCGGCAGGCAGTTGCTTTTCGGATTGCTCCACCTTGAACTGCCGCCCGTATTTGGGATTGTGTACCCACTTGCCCCATACCGTAACGGTATCTCCCTCACCAATGTACGGGAGTGTGCCCGTAATGGTGACAAGCTCGTCGGTATCGGTGCCGAGATCGCAAATGGCATATCCGTTTTCGTCATTCGCATAAATCACGCGCTCAATACTGCCCGAAAGCTTTACAAGACCGATGTCATCCATTGGCCCCTGCATAAAATTCGCATCAAAATCTGCCATTTGTTCTCTCCTTTCTATGCGTAATAGGTGTGTAAAGAAAGGCTCCCCTGTGCAAGGAGAGCTGTCGAGCGAATGCGAGACTGAGGGGTTGGCTCTAACCAAACTGTAAAAAGATAACTACAACCCTTCCGCCGTTTTTTGCAAAACGGCACCTCCCCTTGCACAGGGGAGGCTAAATCGTATTGCCCGTAACCCTTTCAAGCATTTATTTGCGAAATTCAAAATTATTTCAACAGTGTTTTGAACTCGTCAACGAGGTCGCACTTTTCCCACGGAATGTCGAGGTCTTCTCTACCCATGTGACCGTAAGCGGCTACTTGACAGTAGATGGGGCGACGCAAATCGAATCTCTTAATGATTGCCGCAG
>JAFYRH010000375.1 GCA_017559555.1 Clostridia bacterium | reverse complement strand
TCCGCGGTGAACAAAATCATTGATAATGATAGTGGCACAAACACGTTAAACAGTTCCGCAATTCTACTGAGGTTAATACATATCAATGCAGAGTTTAAAATAGATTCCAAATCGTTGGCAGAGTTGTTAATTGCTTTGTCCAGTCAAATTAAAGAGTTCAGTACCACTTATAACCGTCATAAATATGATGAATATTTATGGGGCTTTACGGTCGCTTATAAATTGGAAATAAAAGTTTATGATATATTAACCGATCATAATCTCGAACCCTTTAGCAAATACATAATTGATGCTATTTCTCAAATTCCAATTACAAACCCAACTCTTGCAGAGTGGAAATATTCTGTTTATAAAAAACACGGATTGCGCGTTGAAAGAAAAGTAACACAAGCAATCAAGGCTATGAACTTATATAGTCACTTAGTGGGAAGTGGAACCAAAGACCTCTTACTTAGCAACACAAAAGAAAAAGCAGAAAAAAAGCTAAAGCCGTTCTGCGATGTAAAATTGCAATATGTGGCAGATAAGATTCTTGAATTTTATTTGTGTAAAACAGGAAACGGTAAGAAACGCTTTTTAGCAGATATTGAGAAATTTGTTAATGAAATGCCTATGTTTGAATTGGTTAATGATTTTCTAACAGATAATTGACACTCACTATCGAACAAACATAACGACAAAAGGCCCACCGTTTGGTGAGCCTTTTATCATTTTCACAATTCTATTTCTATTCTTCCCTATCAACCAAGAGCCACAACGCCAACCTCGTTGAGCACGAGGAAGAGCATGTAGAACGCGTAAATTGCGAGGAGTGCGAATCCTTGCCACTTTTTGAACTTGCCTTGAATGATGGTGGGTACAACTGCTACTGCGCAAGCTGCAATGCATACGGGGAAGTCGAATACGAGGTTTACTCTATCTACCGGGAGTGCCTTGCCGTTGATAACTGCGCACAAGGGGAGAATGAGTGTGGTATCGATGATGTTTGCACCAATGATGTTACCAACAGAGAGAGAGCTTTCCTTCTTGCGGATAGCGGTCAGGGTGGTAACAAGCTCGGGGAGCGAGGTTCCAAGCGCGATTACGGTGAAGCCGATGATGGTTTCGCTGATGCCGATGCCGGAAGCGATGGTCTTACCCGAGGAAACAAGGAACTCTGCACCAAATACGATGGATGCGGTGCCGATAACAAACCACAAAATTTTAGAGGGAACTTCCTTTTTGTCAAAGGATTCGCTCTTTTCGATGGTTGCGTTCTTTTTGCCTTCCATTACGTTGCTGATCATAAAGGTGAGGAAGATTGCCCACAGAATGAAAGCAGACCAAGTAGGCAGCCATCCACCGAGAGAAAGAACGGTAAGACCTACAACAGATGCAAGGAAAAGACCGCCCTTGAATGCGAATTCTTTTCTGTTTACAAGACCTGCCATAGCAACCAAGGAAACACCCATAATGAGGGTTGTGTTAGCGGTTACAGATCCAACAGCGTTACCGATTGCAAGCTGCGCAGAGCCGTTCATTGCCGCTCTAACAGATACGAGAAGCTCGGGGAGTGTGGTTGCAAACGATACAACAGTTGCACCAACTACAAACTTCGGAATGCCGGTTGCTTCTGCAAACCAAGATGCCGAATCAACAAACCAGTCGCCACCCTTAATGGTAAGGATGAGACCTACAATAAAAATACCTGCGGCAACTGCCAACAAGCCGCCCCCTTGCAGAGAGCCAAACAGGGTAAAGCCGAAAAATTCCATTTCTTCCTCCTAAAAAATAAAAAATCCAAGCATGGCACAACCATACTTGGGTCGAACAAACAAATAAGACTCCATGTAGGCTGCAAACATACATGAGTCTCGCAATTTAAAACAAGCCAGACCAAACGGCCAGGATGTTGACTTGTTACGCCAAAGAGCGCTTACTACTCCCTCACAGAGCAAATTATACCATAGATATCGAAATTTGTCAAGATATATCGAAAAACATTTTTGCAACATTCTAAAAGCCTCCCCGCATTTACCCAAATATATTTTTCTTGACTTTTTCGACAAAATGTGCTATAATATGCCGTCGCACCAATCACTCTTAATGAAAGAACAGGAGAAATTTATGAGTATTACCATTCGGGAAGTGCAGACGAAAAAGGATTTGGTACGTTGGGTCGAGTTCCCCAACAAGCTGTACCGCAACAATGAATTTTTTGTTCCTTTTTTGAGAAACGACGAAATAGACACTTTTACAAAAGACAAAAATCCCTCCTACGCATTTTGCGAAACACGTCTGTTTTTGGCATACAAAAACGGCGAGATTGTTGGCAGAATTGCGGGACTGATCAACCACGCGTATAACGAAAAATGGAAGCAGAATGCCATTCGTTATACAAGATTCGATTTCATCGACGATTACGAGGTTTCCAAAGCTCTTCTCGATGCGGTTGTAGCGTGGGGACGTGAGCGCGGATTTGGCGAGATCATGGGCCCCATGGGCTTTAACGACACCGACCATCAGGGCATGCTGATTGAAGGCTTTGACCAGCTCAATATGTCGGTCACCTTTTATAACCACCCCTACTATATGGAGCACATGGAGCGTTTGGGGCTGACCAAATCGGTAGACTGGATCGAATATAAGATCTCCTGCCCCACCGAGGTAAACCCGCGCATTGAAAAGCTTTCCAAACGTCTTTTGGAAAGCGGCAAATACACCGCCGTAACCTACACCGACAGAAAAGTGTTGTATAATGATGCCTTTGAAGCATTCAAGGTCGTAGACGAGGCAGAAGCCATTCTCTTTGGCACGGTTCCGCTCACCGACGAGGTCATCAAGCAAATGATCGACAACTACATCCCCTTGGTCGATATGGATTACATCTGCTCGGTTAAGGATAAGGACGGTCACATTGTGGCGTTTGGCGTTATGGTTCCCTCGCTTGCAAAGGCATTCAAAAAGGCGGACGGCAAACTGTTGCCGTTCGGTATCGTACATATGCTCAAGGCACTCAAGCTCCCCAACGATACACTTGAAATGTACTTTGTTGCGGTTGACCCCAAGCACCAAATGTTTGGTGTTCCTGCCATTTTGATTGATACGCTTGTTCGTAAATGCATTGAAAAAAAGGTAGCATATTGCGAAACAGGTCCTATGCTGGAAACCAACAAAGCCGTGCACGGCTTGTGGAGATACTTTGATAAGGAACAACACAAGCGCCGCCGTTGCTATACAAAAGCAATTTGAGGAGACGACTATGAAGGATAAGAAAAAGCAACTTTGGCAGGTCGTCAAATTCACACTGTTCTCTATTTCCGCAGGTCTTATTCAGGTTGGCTCCTTTGCCCTGCTCGAAATTTTCATCAAGACCTATTGGATTCCTTACCTGACTTCCCTTTTACTTTCCATCGTATGGAACTTCACACTCAACCGCAGATTCACCTTTCAATCGGCAGCAAACGTTCCCGTAGCTATGGCAAAGGTGTTGGGCTTTTATGCAGTCTTTACGCCTCTTTCCACATGGCTCGGCGCCCTTGCAGAAGAGGCAGGCGCATACGACTTTTTGATTTTGGCAGTCACCATGATAGCAAACTTTGTTCTTGAATTTTTGTTTTGCAAATTCGTGGTATTCCGCGGTCAAGAAGATACCCTTCAAAAATAAACAAAATAGGCAGAGAGTGTGTTTTTGCATTCTCTGCCCTTTTTCTTGACAACTCCTCTTTTTTGTGATACAATATATATAACGATTTTTTTAAAATGGAATAAGGAGATTTTTATGAAGAAATTTTATTCCCTGATCGCGCTTTTGCTTACGGCAATGATGTTGTTTACATCTTGCAACGTCAACCTCAACATTAATCTAACAACCGAAGAAACGTCTCTCGAGGAAACCACTCCCGAGGAGATTACTACCCCCGAAGTTACCACCCCGGAAGTAACTACCCCCGAGGAGATTACTACCCCCGAGGAGACCACTACTCCCGAGGAGACCACCACTCCCGAAGAGACCACCACTCCCGAGGAGACCACCACTCCCGAGGAAACTACTACTCCCGAGGAGACTACTACTCCCGAGGAGACCGCTCCTGTCGAGCCCATCTTCCAACCTCGCAAAATTTTGGCAATTGGCAACAGCTTTAGTGATGACGCTATGGAACACCTTGCCGAAATTCTTGTTGCCGAAGGCTACACCGATTTCATTCTTGGCAACCTCTATATTGGCGGTTGCTCATTGGACGGTCACAAGGCGCGCATCGACAGCGGTGCAAAGGCTTATTCCTTCCGCCTCAACACCGGTAGCGGTTGGACAACCGTAACAGAAAGCATTCAATACGGTCTTACCTACACCGATTGGGACGTTGTTACCATTCAACAAGTAAGTGGATATAGCGGCATTCCCGAATCCTACGGCAGTATGCAATACATCATCGATTATGTAAGAGAAACCGTAGATCCTTTTGTGAAAATCTTCTTCCACATTACCTGGGCATATCAAGGCAACTCCGGCCACGCAGACTTTCCAAAATACAACAAAGACCAAATGACCATGTACAACGCCATTGTTGACACCGTTCAAACTTTAGTTGTTGGCAACTGGAATATTGAAGGCTACCTCCCCAGCGGAACAGCGATTCAAAACCTGCGTACATCTTACCTTGGTGACACCCTCACACGCGATACCTATCACCTCTCCTATGATATTGGTAGATACACCGCCGCTCTCGTTTGGTACAAGCAACTGTTTGGCGCGGACTTGACCGACCTGACCGTGGTTCCTGCAAAATACCCCTCCGTAGCACAACACCTCGACGCCATTAAAGAAGCCGTCAACAACGCAATCGAAACTCCCTTCGAGGTAACGCCCTCTACCTTTACCGAGCGCGACTTCGACCTGAGTAAAATGAATGACACCGACAGAGCATATTTGGAAAGTCTTGGTCTCAACCCCGACGATTATGACGTCCTCGACCTTGGCATGGTAGTTGGTGCTTACTACAACTCGACCTCTAGTACCACCTCGAATTTGGTTGCCAACGCAGGCAACAGCCCCGGATTTATTGCAACCAAGCTCTTCACGCAAGCAACCCTGCCCATCGGTTCCGTAATCAACGTTTTAACGGGTTACCAATACCGTCTTGAGGGTTGGCAAACCTTGGGCGTTGCAAACGCATTGACACGTCGCGGCAACAGCACCGAGGGTATGATTGTTGATGCGTCTCTTTACGAAGAATACTCCTATATCGGCTTTAACATTTCCAAAGTCGGTGGCGGCAACCCGAGTGTTAATGACTGCATCGGCTTCCGCATTTACGTTCCCAAAGCAAATTAAAACAACCAAAGGACACC
>JAFYRH010000374.1 GCA_017559555.1 Clostridia bacterium | reverse complement strand
TTTGTGGAAAAGTATGTGGATATTGTTGAAAACTGGTAAAAAAATCCATTGTGGAAAACTTTTTTCAAGCATATCCGACGTACTGTGACTCTATTCGACAGAATTGGTCATAATGAACAAATTGTCAAAAAAACACGATTTTGTAACTGCTTTTTGGGGCAGGGAAGGGACTTATTATGGTAGAGATTGAAAACAATGTAAATACAGAAAAGAAGCATGAAAGAATTGATCGGCCCTTTGTTTCCCCTGCCGTTATTCGTCGCTTGCCGCGCTATTTCCGTTATTTGCGCGAGCTTTTGCGCGAGGGAAAAACACGCATCAGTTCGGGCGAGCTTTCTGCTCGTATGCAGGTCACCGCATCGCAAATCCGTCAGGATTTAAACTGCTTTGGCGGCTTCGGTCAGCAAGGGTACGGCTATAACGTCAGTTACCTCTATTCCAAAATTTCCGATCTTCTCGGTGTCAGCATGGGATTGCAAGTCATCATTGTCGGTGCAGGCGACCTTGGCCGTGCTTTGGTGCGTTCCACGATGTTTGAAAAAAGAGGATTGGATATTGTCGCACTCTTTGATGTTGATCCCGATTTGATCGGCAAGGAGTTTGGCGGTGTTAAAGTTCACGATATGCGTGATCTTGAGGAGTTTTGCAGCACCCATCCCGTCGATATGGCGGTTTTGACCTTGCCGAAAGAGAAAGCAGAGGAAGAATCGGCACGCCTGCTTTCTTTGGGCGTTGAGGGCTTTTGGAATTTTACCGGAAAAGAGCTTTCTCATATTTCCAAGAATGCTGTGGTTGAAAACGTGCACCTTGGAGATTCCTTGATGAGCCTCAATTACGAGATCTGCCGTCGCAAGAGTGAAAAAGATAAAAAACGGATGAAGGAGTGAGACAATGAAACTGAATTTTAAACAAGAAGTTTTGGTATTGCCCGCATCCGTTCTTTCGCATTTGGATGCGGCAACACCCGAGCAGCTTCGTGTTCTTTTGTGGTTGGCATCCGACCTTTCTTTGGTATCCAAGCACAGACAATTGGCAAAGCTTGCAGGCTGTAATACCGCTACCGCACAAAATGCAGTTACCTTTTGGTGTAATTGCGGTATTTTGGGTGAGGCAGGGGAGTCTGTTCCCACAATGGCTACCGTTTCCAACGAAGAGGTTCCCACCAAAAAGAAATTGCAACGTGCCGATGAGCTTCCCAATTATACATCGGGCGAGCTTGCCGAGCTCTTGGAGGCACGTGCCTCTGTTCGTGTGTTGATTGATGAGGCACAAAGAATTTTGGGCAAGATGTTTAACCCCAACGATATCAACATTATGGTTGGAATGATCGATTACCTCGGTATGAACGAGGAATGCATTCTGCTCCTTTTGGCACACTGTAAGCGCATTGGCAAAAGCAATTTGCGCGCCATTGAAAAATATGCTTATGCAATGGACGATAAGGGCATCAACGACGTCGAATCTATGGAAGATGAAATTTGCACCGTAGAAGCGATGCATACATTTGAAGGAGAGGTACGTGCTCTGTTTGGCATGAAGAGTCGTGCTCTTACAAGCAAGGAGGGCAAAATGCTGTCTGCTTGGCTCTCCTTTGGTTACAATATCGATATTGTGCGCATGGCTTATGAAATTACAGTCAATGCCACGGGCGAACCCTCTTTGCCTTATACCAATGCGATTCTCGAAAAGTGGAACGCCAATGCTTGGAAGACCGCAAGCGAGATTGAAGCGGGTATGAATGCCGAGCGCGAAAAGCGCGAGGGTAGTGCAAATGCTCAAAAAGAATTGGGCAACAGCTTTGATACAGACGATTTCTTTGAGGCGGCATTGCAGCGCGGTTTCCGCGAACGCAGTCGCGAATAATGGAGTTTTTTATGGGATATAACAAAGAAAATTTTAAGCGCATCCGCGCCGAATATGAAACCAAGGCATTTGCCGTTCAAGAGGAAGCCGATGCCCGTCGTGACGAACTTTATGCGGCTATTCCCGAACTGTATGAAATGGATCGCCGCCTTTCGCAATTTGGTTTGCGTATTATGAAAGCAGCACTCGCTGCCGAGAATACCGAGGAGAAAATTGCCGAGCTACGTGCCGAAAACGAGCGTATTACGCGCGACCGTTCCGCTCTTTTGGCAAGCCGCGGTTATCCCGCAGATTACAGTGAACCCAAATACGAGTGCACCGCTTGCAACGATACCGGATATGTGGGCATCAAAATGTGTTCTTGTATGCGCGCACGTCTTGTTGAGGCAGGAATGTATTCCTCCGGTTTGGGAGCATTGATGCAAAAACAAACCTTTGAAAATTTCTCTTGCGAGTACTATCGTTCTTCGCCCGATGCATATCGTGTAATGGAGGATAATTACCGTTATCTGCGCCGCTATGCCGAGAGCTTTTCTCTTGATGCAGGCAAGCAGATTCCCGAAAGCTTACTCTTCCTTGGTGGAACCGGACTTGGCAAAACCCATCTTTCCACCGCCATTGCACGTGTTGTAACCGAGAGAGGTTATGATGTTTTCTATAATAGCGCGGTTGGTATGATTTCAGATTTTGAAAGTCGTCGATTCGGCAACGGTGTTGCATCTGCCACCACCGACGATACATCCGCCTACACCGAGTGCGATCTTTTGATCATCGATGACCTTGGAACCGAGGTGGTCAATCAGTTTACACTTTCTTGCTTGTATCACGTAATCAATACGCGCCTCAATTTGCAAAAGCCTACCATCATCAGTACAAACTTGGCTCCGGGCGAATTGCGTAAGCTTTACAGCGATCGTATTTCCAGCAGACTGACGGGTGAATATCAGGTAATTCCGTTCTACGGAACCGACGTCCGCAAGCAGAAATTGCAAACAAAATAAAAAAAGTGGTCGTTTTTTGCAAAAAAACGAAAAAAATCACATAAAAAAGTTAAAAACCTATTTACAAATTTGCAAAAAGAATGTATAATGTAATTGGATAATTTTATTCACGTCTTTTTTGGCGTGAGGAAGGAACGGGCATATTATGAGTACAAACGACAACAAAAAGGATATTCTCTTATCCACACTTCTTGCAGCCGATGCGGTAGCCGCATCTGTAGCAGGTGCAAAACTTTTCCAAACCCTTGCTACCAAGGTTGCTAAAAACGGACTTGATCTTGCAAAGGTAAAAAATGCCGGTGCCGGTGTTGGCATGGGTATTTGTTCCGGTATTCTTTTGGCAGGCGATTTTGTTCCCACATTGGCACAAGCAATTGACCGTGCGTGGACCAAAAAGGATGTCGCAACCGAAGAAGAGGTTTACGAAGAGGCTTGCGAGGAAGTTGCAGAAGAAATCGTAGAAGAAATCGTAGAAGAAGAGCCCGTTGAAGAAGTTGTAGAAGAAGCTGTTGAAGAAGCAGCAGAAGAAGTAGTTGAAGAAGCTCCCGTTGAAGAGCCCGTGGTTGAGACTATCGCTCCCGCTACCGAAGAGGCAGCAGGTGAGGAAGAAGACGAGGATGAATCCTACGGCTTTAGCACCGCAGGTCTTGAGTTCTTCGACGCTATGGAAAATCCCGAAGAATATGCTGCATTGCAACAACAAGAGGCAGAGGGTCTGATTCAAATCGTTACCCGTTACCGCCGCAGCTTCATGTCTCGCCTTGTTCAATCTCAAGGCGACGTTCAAGCATATTATTCCGAAATCAAGAACAAGCTCCTTTCTTACAAGGGCGTTAAGGGACGCATCAGCTGGAGCAATGAAACCTTTAACAAGGGTAGAAATCACATTGCAAAGGTAGTTGCTAAATCCAGAACCTTGTATGTTTACTTGGCATTGGATCCCACAACTCTCGAAGAGGGTACATACAACTTTGAGGATATGTCCGGCAAGAAGAAGTACGAAAACGTTCCCGTACTTGTTAAGGTTAAGGGTCCTCGCAAGCTGAAGTACGTACTTGAGCTCATCGAAAAGATCTGCCAAGAAAATCTTGCTCTTCCCGAAGTTAAAAACTTTGAGCCCACCGACTACACCGTTCCTTATTGGAGCACCGAAGAGCTCGTTAAGACCGGTCTTGTAAAGAAGATGGTAGCAGGTATGCCCGTTCAAGCATTTGATGCAGGCGTTGCTCCCACCGAGACCGACGTTGACGTAACACTCGCATAAAAACAAAATTTGCATAAAAAAAGAGATACGGCGCACACTAACGTCGTATCTCTTTTTTGATTTACACAGTATTTTGTGAAAGGAGTGACACACTATGTCACAAGCAGTTCGCACCAAAGAGACCGCAGCGCTCTTGCAAGCGATTTATAAAAACGTCAAAATGGCAAGCGATTCTATTCTCAACCTGATGCCAAAGGTAAAGGATGCCAAGCTCAAAAACGATCTCACTGTTCAGCTGAGTGTTTATGAGGCGTATTCCTCACGCGCGGCAAAACTCCTTGCCGACGAGGGAGTGAAGCCCGAGGATGAGAGCACCGTCACCAAGCTCGCCTCCAAGTGGGGAACGATGATGAACACCATGATGGATTCCACATCCACACACATTGCAGAGATGATGGTAGAAGGCGCTACCATGGGCGTCAATGATATGCTCAAGCAGATCCGCGAGAATGAGAACACCTCCGCCTCCGAGAGTGCTATGCGCCTCGCCCGCGACGTTTGCGCCTATGAAGAAAAGACCATTGAGGAAATGAAGGAATATCTCAGAGGTTAAAAAAAAGAAGGACAGAATTTTCTGTCCTTCTTTTTCTTATCAACCTCCCCAAAAGGGTTCATATCTGCTAAAATCGGAGTTTGCTGTGCGATAAACGCGGAAGCGGTGGTAGTATTCGCCCTCGCCAACGTCCATGTCTGCAAGCTCATCCTTGTGACCAAGTCTACCTGCCGCAACCCACATAGCGCGAGGCTCTGCGCGACAACAAGTGTCCCAAAGGGCAATTCGTTCGGCACCGCAGTTGTACAGATCAAGCGCGCGGCGCTTAAATTCCTCATTCGGTAATTGACGTGGCATGATTTCAAAATAGACTTTAACGCCGTATTTTTTCTCAAGTGCCATCCATTCGGCAACGTGTTCGGCTTGCCCGTCGGGGCCGCAAAGCTCGCCGCGGGAATTTTTGATGGGCGGCAACAGTTCGCAATCTCCCGGGTGGATGGTCGCACCACCTTTGGTACGCACAAATTTGGTGTATTTTTCAAGGTCGATGCGCGTGTGTGCCTCGTCCTTCCAAACCTCATCCGGCAGCATTTCATGAAAGCGCACGGGGTAGGAAATAACGGCATCAATCAAGCCTTCTTTTGCCCATTGCTCCACATCAAGACCAACGTATTTGGTATCATAGGGAGAGTAGAGCGTGCGCACGTGCAGACCGATCTTGCCCTTGCCGAATTCTGCATCCAGAGCGGTGCGAATTTCGCGCATAAGACCCGTCATAATTTCACAGTGCAGGGCATTGAGGCGGGGATCATCCAGCGGTAGCTCGTAAGGATATTCTCCGTACAATTCGAAGAAACGGTCTGCCACAGGCTTTTCAAAAAGCACGTAAGGGATGCCGCGGTGCCAAATGAGTGTGACGGCATCGCAACCCGAGCGCGCCATATGCAAAAGCTCGTCTACCATAAATTGTCGCACCTCGGGGTAGGCGTAGGACATTGCCGAGATCTCGTCTCCGTTGCGGTCATAGGTGCGCCACTGCGGGTTCTCCTGCATAAAATCGCAATCAAAATAGTATTGGTCAAAGGGATAAGTGAGCCCCCACGCACCCATACGGAGCGAAACGCTCATTTTGAGCCCTTGGCGGTGACCTTGATCTACAACTGTCTTTAATACCTCATCATAATCGAAAAGAGGAAATTGCTCTTGCACGTTGCGGTCACCTTCACGAGGGAAGCAGAAATTTGACGTGTCATCGGTTGGCAAGCGGCAGGAGACAAAATTGCGAATTTGCTCAATCGAAAGCCACTCCACGTCAGAGTGCATATAATTGAATGCAACGGAACGCCAATCGTCCAACGTGCGCGGATGTGTAAAATACAGGCGGTTGTGCATATCGTCGGTAGCATAAATGCGTTTCGTATCTGTGCGTGCTTCTTCGCGAAGATATTCCGCGAGCTCGTCCTCGCTCATCGGAACAAACCGAATAGCCGAAATCAAAGAGTGATAGTTGGAAGCATCCAGCTTGCGTGTCAAGGTCAGCGATTCGCCTGTCATATCGGCGCAACGCCACAAAAATTCTTCCATGCTGCAATCGTCTCGCGTGGTGGCACACGCCACCCAAAACGCGGGGTCGCTTGAAAGCTTTAGATGTAAAACGCTTCGCCCGGGGGCGTGCAAATAGATCTTGTACCATCCCGTAAGGTTTGGGGAAAGGGTAATATCCTCGGGGTGTCCACCAAGACTGCTCAACATATTGGATGTGTATTCTGCAGTGCCGACGGGAACCACGCGCCATTTGTCTTTGAGACTGTATGGCGAAAGATTTTCTTTTGGCTCAAAATGCTCGTCGAGATAGGTGTAGAGTATCTCGACGTTTTCTTTCTTTTCAATCATATTATGCCCTCCACTTGGTAAAGAAGATGGAAGTGCGAAGATCTTGTTCAAAAGGCTGATAGTGAACGGTTACAAGCGAGCCGTCGGCAAGTTCGGTGGTGGCAGGGTAGCCAAGGTCACCGTTGCGTGCATTGCAAAGGATGAACTCCTCGCCAAAGGTGCGGCAACCGTCATAGCTGATAGAAGCGCGAATGCTATCGGGGGCGCGGCGGCGTCCGTAGGTGACAACGATGGAACCGTCTTTGCGGAGGAGCAGATGAGGAGGGGAACCGATGCGACCGAATTCCCAAGCTTTGCCCCAAGTTTTGCCACCATCGGTGGAGGAAACAAAATAAAGGCTGAACTTGCTGAGCGCCTCGGAGTTTTCGGCACGAATGGCAGCAATCAATTCACCACTCGGGAGCTCTACAATGTGAGGCTCGCACAGCTTTTTGTATTCTGCGGTGAGATAATCGAGGTCGATTTTGGAGATCTTCTCCCAAGTTTTACCCTCGTCGAAGCTTTCATAAAGGAAGATGCGTTCCTGATCTTCGAGCGGAACATCGTCGCCCTCGGCAGAGAAGGCTTTATCATAGCGAGAAGGATGTGCGTTGAACTCCGTACCCAAATAGAGGAGTCTGCCGCTAATGGTCTTAACAACACCGTGCGGAGCGCTTACAACGCTTTTGATAGGCTCGCCCCAAGTCTTGCCGTAGTCGGCGGAGAGGCGGATAAAGCTGCCGGCGCGATCCATTTCGGGGGTGTAATGCTCGTAGCCTTGCAAAAATCCGTCCACCAAAGGCTTCCACTCGGGCTCGGTGTCGCCGAGGATCCAGTTGCGCCAAGTTGTGCGATAGACCTCGGCAGGGTGACAGAAATAGGTCAGTGCCATTTTGCCGTCTCCAAGATAGGTCAAGCCCGCATCGCGGTCATCGAGCCAAGAGTCGTTGATGACGGTAGGGCAGGACCAGCTTTCGCCGCCGTCGCGGCTGATAGACATCAAATTTTTGCCAAAGGGGCAAACGTGCGAGGAGCGAAGCCCCGACCACGCGGCATAGAGAACACCGTTCTCATCCTGACAAATCGACGGCCAAGCCTGATATCGAAAAGGTCCTTCGACCGCGCGAAAAACCAAACCTTGCTTTAAAATTTCCATAATGCACCTCCAAACATAGTAAGTGATGTCACTATTGTAGCACAGAAAAAGAGGGAATGCAAGAGAAATAATATATTTTTTGTCGGCGTATTGACAAAATGTTTTTTCTGCTACGGACTTTCACACTGCACAAGCGCCTCTGTTATTCAACCAAAGGGCATAGCCACTTCGGCGCTATGGCAAATTTCAAGGAAATTTGCAGTGCGATTTATCCCGACCTATTACCAACACCAAAGCAGAGGGCACCCTGATGG
>JAFYRH010000373.1 GCA_017559555.1 Clostridia bacterium | reverse complement strand
GTCGGGAGAACCGAATACGGTTCTGCCGGGAATGCCCCAATGCACTTCGTTGCCAAGGGTATCAATGTTTTTGATCAATTCGAAGAAGTTGCCTGCAATGGTAAAGGACTTTACGGGCTCAGCAAGCTTGCCATCGCGGATCATAAAGCCCGCACTCTCGATGGAGAAATCACCGGTTACGGCATTGGCACCTGCGTGGAAGCCCTTGCACTCGGTGATATAAATGCCCTCGCCTGCCTTGGAAAGAAGCGCATCGAGGTCACAGTCGCCTGCCATCAAGCTAAAGTTGTAGGGCGCGATTGCAACGGGAGATGCATAGCTTCCCTTTTGTCCGTTACCTGTAGAGGCAACGCCTGCCTTCTTTGCAGTGGTCAGGTCATAAAGCATGGTTTTGAGAACACCGTTCTCTACAACGGCACGGCGCGCGGTTGCAACACCTTCTCCATCGAAGGGTGTCTTGATGGGAGAATCTTTTCTCATCGGATCGTCAATAATAGTCACAAAGGGTGCGGCAATCTGCTCACCCTCTTTGCCTGCCAAAAGCGAAAGACCGAGCTGTGCACTCTTTGCGGAAAATGCAGAAGAGAAAACTGCCAAGAACTGACGGAATTGCTTGCCCGAGAAAACAACGTTCTGCTTGCCCGAGGGAGCAACGGTCGCACCGATTTTGTCAAGCGCTTCGCGAACGGCATTGGCAGAAGTCTGTTTGACTTCTTCAAAGCTTGTACCAACAGAGAAGTCAAAAGCCTCTTGCGCTTCTTCTCCGTCACGCACAACGGCAGCGGCATAGGCACCGCTCATACCCGTGCGGTTGGAAAGAGAAAGACCGTTGGAGTTATACAAACGAACCTCACTCACACTCGACATTGCCATCGATTGTGTGCCGTCTCCTACCTTTTCGCTTTGCGCGTAGGTTTCCTTTTGCAAACGGAGCGCCATATCACGAATGGTAAGCGCATCGGTCAATTTCACATCCTCTGCATCGATTTTTGCATATTCGGGAGAGCCTTCAAAAATGAAGACCTCGTCTTCGCTATCGATGCAAGCGGCATTGGAAATGGCATTTTTCACAAGCTCGCCCATAGCATCCTCGCTCATCAACTCGCTGGAAGCGTAGCCCATTTTGCCGTCAACGATGCAACGGAAGCAAATGCCACCGCTCACGCTGGAAGCAAACGCGCTGATTTCATCCTTGAGCGTTTCGGCACTGATGCTCTCGCCTACTTGATAATAAATTTCGTATTGCTCGATGCCTGCCTCGTTTGCGGCGGCAATGAGCGCATTTTTCATTTGTTCAAACAGCATCTTATCTACCTCCTACCGTAATGGAAGAAACACGAATGAGCGGCTGACCCACGTCGGTGGGAACGCTACCGCTGGAGGAACCGCACATGCCTTGTGCACGGTCGAGATTTTGTCCTACCATATCGATGTTTTGCAGAATTTCGGAACCTGTTCCAACAAGAGATGCACCGCGAACAGCTTCGCAAATTTTGCCATTGCGAACAAGATAACCCTCGACTACCGAGAAGTTAAATGCGCCCGTGAGGGGATTGACGGAGCCGCCACCCATCTTGCGGCAGTAAAGTCCGTTTTCGATAGATGCGATGATATCCTCGTTTTTGTCGGGACCGTTGTCGATAAAGGTGTTGGTCATACGGGATGTCGGCTCGTACTCATAGCTTTGACGGCGAGAGTTACCGGTCATAGCGCAACCCATACGACGGGCGCCGAGACGGTCGACCATATAACTCTTGAGAATGCCGTTTTCAATAAGAACGTTTCTTTGTGTGGGGTTTCCTTCGTCGTCGATGTTGACAGAACCCCAAGCACCGGGGATGGTGCCGTCGTCGATAGCGGTTACCTTGGGGTTGGCAATTTGCTGACCGAGCTTGCCTGCCATTTGCGAAGCACCGATGGCAACTGCAGTCGCTTCGAGAGAGTGGCCGCAAGCCTCGTGGAAGATAACACCGCCAAAACCGTTTTCAATGGCAACGGTCATAGTGCCTGCAGGGCAGTAATCTGCCTTGAGGTTTACCGTAGCTTGGCGAGCCGCCTCGCGGCCGATGGATGCGGGATCGACAATATCGAAAAATTCAAGACCCATTCCGGTGCCGGGACTTGCACTGCCCGATTGGTTGACGCCTGCCGCACTTGCAACGGCAGAGATCGCCATACGGGTGCGGATGTGACGGTCGGTGGTGTAAAGTCCCTCGGTGTTGGCAACAAGAATGGTGTGGTCAACGCCAAGAAGCGTTCCGCTGACCTGCGAAATGGACTCGTCATATTCTTTTGCGGCAAAGCATCCCGCACGCAAGAGGTCTGCGCGAATGCGCGCATCTACACTTGTGGGAATAATTTTTGCAGGGTGAATATTCGGGAACATACGCTCGGAAAGCAGGATCTTATCCTCTACGGCACGCAAATCTCCGGTTGCCGCGGCAACCGCGCGTGCACACTTGAGAAGTCCCATACGAGAAGTATCGGACGTGGATGCGAATACGGTTTTGGTTCCCAAAAAGGCACGGATGCCTACACCGGATACCAAATTGTCGGTGGCACGGTCGATTTTGCCGTCCACCATATTGATGCTATTATTACGGGTGATCTCGCCAAAGAGCTCCACAAAATCAGCTCCTCCGCTCATAGCGGTGGCAAGTACCTCTTGTGCCAATGCTTTTGCAATCATCGTTGCATATCTCCTTGTTAAAAATCTTATTGCTTGTTTTCCTCGTCGATAAGG